>NZ_JBYSVC010000064.1:0-13647 GCF_057922285.1 Leptothrix toolikensis (SeqCode) | reverse complement strand
GCGGTGTCAGCGGCAGAGGCGGAAGCGGTGTAGGTGGTGCCGCTCATCAAAGCGGCGGTAGGCACGGGGATAGACAGCGAGCCGGCAGCGATGTCGGCAGCGGTCAGCACGGCAGTGACGATGACGGGTGCAGTGACCCCGTCGGAGACAGACACGTTGACCGTATCACCCACAGCGCTGCTTGCAGCCAAAGCGACGTTGGCGGCCAAGGTGCCAGCCACACCGGGCAAGCCCGGGGTGTAGGCCAAGGCGACGGTGGAAACGGCCGGGGCGAGGGTGTCGAGGGTGAAGGTGATCGACCCTGGGGCGGAGATGTTGCCAGCCAAGTCGGTTTGATGCACCGCCACGGTGTGATTTGTGTTGGTGGTGGGTGCCGTGTAAGTGGACAACCATGGGCCGTTATCGACGCTGTAGGCCAGCGTGGCATTCAACTCAGGCGTGATGGCGCTGAGGGCGGCGCTGTTGGTGGAGGTGGTGGCACCGTTGGCCAAGGCGACGATGGGCGCAGCCGGGGCGACGGTGTCCAGCACATAGCTCTGTGCCACAGACGGCGGCGACACATTGCCTGCTGCGTCGGTCAGGGTGGCGCGGATCAAATAAGTGTCGTTGGCGAGCCCGATGGGCTGGAAGCTGACACTACCGTTGGCCAAGTCAGCCAAGGTCAAGGGCAGAGATGGCAGGGTTTGTGGCGCGGCGTTGGTGCCGGTGCCTGTGAGCGTGAGGTTCACCACATCCCCCACGGCTGCCGCAGTGGCCCCCGTGGCGGCCGGCAGGCCGACGCTGATGTTGAGCGGGTTAATGGCACCAGGGGTGTAAGCCACCGTCGGTGCAACAGGTGCGGCCGGAGCAATGGGATCGAAGATGAAACTGTTGGCACCTTGACCGATGGTCGAGCGGTTGCCTGCCAAGTCGATGCTGGTGGCGCTGAGGGTCAGGGTGTCGGCCGCCAACGCTGCCCCGGCACTTAGATGGATCGCACCGGCACCCAAGTCGGCGCTGGTCAGGGGCAGAGAGGTGATGGTTTGAGCGTTGCCGGCCAAGGTGCCGGTCAAGGTCAAGGTGATCACGTCACCTACGGCGGAACCCGCCGGCAGGGCAACGGCCACACTCAACGGCGCAGTGGGGCTGGCGGGCGTGTAGGTCACAGCCCCAGGTACGGGCGCGCTTGGGGCCGCGTTGTCCCACGTGAAACCGAGGCTGGTCGAGGCTGATGCCGAGCCGGTCGGGTCGAGCTGACGCACCAGCACCGTGTTGGCCCCTTGGATCAATGCAGCCGTGGGCAGGGCCACGATGCCGGAGGCAACGGGCGGCGTGGACCACGTTTGAGCGTTGTCCAAGCTGTATTGCACCGTGTAGCCCGGCAGGCCGGTGATGTTCAGCGTTGGGTCCGAGGTGAGCAAGTCGGTCGTGGACGCCCCCGTGTCGTTGGCCAGACTCACGCCCGGTTGCGGCGTGGTGCCAGAGAGTGTGAACGTGAACGGTGCGGCGGCCGTGGAGGCATTGCCGGCGGCATCAAGCTGGCGCACCAGCACGCTGTTGCTGCCGGTGGCGGCTGTGAAGCTGCTGCTCCAGGTGTTGCCGCCGTTGATGCTGTATTCCACCGAAGCACCGGCTTCCAAGCTGGTGCCGAAGCTTAGGGTGCCGATGCTGGTGATCTTGTCACCGGCCACGCCGGTGTCGTTGAGCAAGGCCACGGTGGGTACCGCAGGGGCGACCGAATCGAAGTTGAAATTGAACGGCGTGACCTGCGAGATGTTGCCGGCCAAGTCGGCTTCACGCACCAAGATGGTGTTGGCCCCTTGGGTCGGCACGAACGATGTCGCCCAAGTTTGGCCGTTGTCGGCGCTGTAGGCGGCGGTGCGTCCGGCCGAGGTCGTGACTTGGAGCGTGGCGTCGCGGGTCAACAAGTCGGTCGCGGATGCGCCCGTGTCGTTCAGCAGGCGCACGGCCGGTGCCGCTGACGTACCCGAGAGAACGAAGTTGAACGGTGCTGAGGTGGCGATGTTGCCGGCCACGTCGATCTGACGCACCAACACTTCGTTCAGGCCGGTATGGGCTGTGAAGTTGGTCACCCACGTGATGCCTCGGTCGAGGCTGTAATCCACCCTTGTGGTGGGGTTGGGGTCGATATTGCCCAGCGTGATGGTGCCGATATCGGTCAGGCCATCACCCACCAAGCCGGTGTCATTGGTGAGTCGGACCGTTGGCGTGAGCAGCGTGGTGTCGAGGGTGAAGTTCAGCGGCAAGGACACAGCGGAGGGATTGCCTGCGATGTCGGTTTGCCGGATCAACACCGTATTGACACCCTCTTGAGCGGCGAAGGGCGTGGTGGCTTGTGAGGCCCACGTGGCACCGTTGTTGATGCTGTACTCGACCAAGGCACCGGCTTCGGCGCTAAACAGAATCCGGCCATCCTTGGTCAGGAAGTCCGTGGTGAGCAGGCCGGTGTCGCTTTGCAAACTCAGGCTGGGAGCACTGGGGGCGATGCGGTCGAGGGTGAACGTCAGCGGGGTGGTGGCGGAGTTGTTGCCACTGGCATCGGTTTGACGCACCAAGACGGTGTAAGTGCCGTCCACGCTCGGGGCGGTGAAACTGGCGGTCCAAGTGGTGCCGTTGTCGAGGCTATAGCTCAGCGTGGCCCCGGGTTCGATGCTGGTGAGCGGTTTGAGCGTGGCGACCGAGCTGATGGTGTCGCTGGCCGACAAACCTGTGTCATTGCTCAAGCCCAACCCGGTCAGGGCCACCGGAGCGACGGTGTCGAGGATGTAGGTGAGCGGGCTGTTCGTGACGGTGGTGGTCCCGGCATGGGTCAAGCTGGTGCGGATGGTGTAGGTGGCATCGAGCAGGGCGCTTGAGCCCAAAAATTGGGTCACCTGAGCGGTCGCTACGTCGGTGCTGGTGAGCGGATGCACCGCTGTTTCAAGCAACTGACCGCTGCTGGAAACCAGCTCAAAAGTGATCTGATCACCGATGCTGGCTCCTGTGAAGCCAACTTGCACCGCCAACTGGTGTGAGCCCGAGGTGTGGCTGACCGTGGGTGCGTTCAACGTGGGGGTCGTGGTCGGCGGCGCAGGTGTGGGTGCTGGGGTTTGGGCCGTGGCGGGGCTGGGCGCAGCCGCCGCCAAAATCAGACCGCCAGCGACCATGCCGCCAGCGAGCATCCAAGGGTTGGTGGCTGCCAAGCCACCACTGGAGGCTGCTGCCGTCGCGCCGCTGCTGCCCCCAGCCGCTGCCGTCAGAGGGGGAGGCGCAGTGGTGGTTCCATCGGCGACCGAGAGCATGACGGCCGGATCTTGTCCGTTCATGGCCAGCAGGGTGGTGCCGGTGTCCGTATCTGTATGGCGCACCGTCGAGGCAGCTTCAGGGGCTGCGGGATCGAAGGTGGCGATCAGTTCCGCTGCTGAGGCGGCCTCGGCAGGGGGGGGCGTGCCCAGCTCATCCGTCGCATCCATTCCATCCGTGGCATCGCGGCGCATCGTTCTGCGCGGCACACCCGCTGTGGGCACGACTCCATGGCCCGCTGCGGCTTGAACACCAGACGGTTGCGGCTGCGCAGTCGAGCTTGAGGACCGAATCGAAGCGGACGGGGCGGTGTTGCTGGATGCCAAGGGCTGCTCGGAGATGGGCTCGTTCATGGTCGGATGCTCGGATGATCTGTGAGAGAGGACCGCGCCACGACGGATCAAGCCATGGCGATGTCTAACCTAGGTTTTATTGTGAAGGAGAGTGTCTGCGCTGGCTGTGGCGCGGATGTAACGATAACGAACAGCCAATGTTCGTAGGAACGAATCTGCGCAGAAAAAACGGTCTGCCAAAGCAGACCGTGGTGAGTGTGACCGAAGAACCCACAGCCGTTCAATCGTCTGCGGTCTGTAGGTTCCTTGTCAGTGTGCTCAGGGCAGGGTTTGCAATACCTGCCACGTCGCTCCAAGCCCGTTCAGATCCACCGCAGGCGTGGCCGCAGTCGAGTTGCCGGCGATGTCACTGACCGACAGTTGACCCACCGCAGTGATGGGTGTGACCGTGAGCAGGGACTGGCTGAAGCTGTTGAGCACGGTTTCCGTGAAACGCAGCTCCACCCGGGTGGTGCCATCACTCTGAAGTCCCAGCTGGATTTGACCATCCATCGACACGCCAGAGCTGGCGACCGATGTGGTGTAACCCAAGGCCCCGGCACCGCCAAACGCAGCCATGTTGGTGGCGTCGATGGTGGCACCTTCTCCGTACTGCACCTGCAATACCGCCACTGCGTTGCTCGTCCCCGAAGCCGAGGTGAACAACTCCGCCGCACCTGTGAGCACTGTGGGGGCCACGGTATCAACGGTCAGGGTGGTGAGCGCTGAGGGTGAGTAGTGGGTCACCATCATGCCGATGTTGACGGGATCGGCTGTTTGGGTCGATTCGCGGAACAGCAAGCTGTACGTACTGTCGCCCAGTGGCATCCCCAAGGTGTTCACGTTGATCCAGTTGAGCCCACCGTCTGAGCTGAACTCGACCAAGTCGGTCGGGTCAGCGCCGAACTGGGGCGTGATAACCAGCGAGCCGTTATTGGTGATGTTGTCGCCCACCAAACCGGTGTCCGTGAGGCCGATCACAGGTTGATTGACCGTGGCATCGGTGGCGACGACCCCTGCACCATCCACGCTGTAACCCCCCGCCAGCGTGAAGCTGAAGGTGGTGTTTGGCGAGATGTTGCCGGCCAGATCGGTCTGGTGGACGAGGAGGTTGTTGGCCCCCACCACCGGCACGAAGCTGTTGATGTCTTGCCAAACCGTACCGCCATTGGTACTGACTTGGACCGTGGCTCCCATTTCACCGACCACGTTCAGCAGACCCAAGTCGCTGGTGGCCCCTGTGTTGCCCATGATCGGCATACCTGTGATGGGATCCATCATCGTCAGGACTTGAACCGTCGGGGCGGCGGCCCCGGCGTCCAGTGTGACCGGCACAGTGACGATCTGCGAGATGTTGCCAAGCGCGTCGGTCTGCTGGAAAGCCACCGCAAAGCTGGTTTGCTGGGCCACCGGGTCCACCACGGCCGTGGCCGGGATGGCGTAGGTGCCGGTCCAAGGCGTCCACGTCGCACCGCCATCGGTCGAGTACGTTAAGGCGGCCCCCGTTTCGGTCGCGCTCGCGGTGATCGCGCCGTTGATCGAAACCCCATCGGTGCTGAACGTGCCGGTGTCAGCGGTCAGTTGTGCCAGCGGCAGCGGGCTGCTCTTGTCGATCAGCAGCGTGATGCTGGTGTCTTTGCCCCCAGGCACCATTTGTGCCACACCGTTGCCAGCGGCATCGATCTGGATCACATCGACGTTGAGCGTTTGCCCGCTCACCACGCCCTTGGCGGTGATCGTGGCCGGCAAGGTGGCCAGATCAGGGGTCCACGTCACACCGCCGTCGATGGAGTAGACGTAGCTGGAGGGGTGAGGATCGACGCCGGTCGCGACACTGATCGCTCCGGTGCTTGAATGGATCACACCACCGACCACGGTAGACGTGAGCGGGTCAGCCGCCAGCGTCAACAGCGGCTTTTGGGTGTCGAGAATGAACTCGTAGCCGCCGGTGGCGGCGGTGTTGCCGGCTGAGGTGGCGACATTGCCGACCAGATCGGTCTGGCGCACAAAGAAGTTGTACGGGCCATCGACGGTCGTCAGGGCCGCAACACCGGTATCGAGGACCCAGTTGATGCCATCCAAGCTGTACTGGATCACGCCGCCAGGTTCAGCCCCGCCTTGCGGATTGGGCATCGAATTGGCGGTGATGCCGTCTTGGGTGGTGATGATGGGGTTGGTGACGGTATCGCCGGTGTCACTCAGCAAAATCACGGTGGGTGCCACCACGGTGGTGTCGAGGGCGAAATTCATCGTCACTGGTACGCCAAGGCTCGAATTACCGGCCTTGTCTACTTGCCAGAAATCGACTGTGTACGCTCCATCGATCAAGCCCAAGGCGGGGTCTTTGGCCAACAGCGTCATGGAGGTCGCACCTGCTATCGGCACCATGCTGCCGGCGATCACGGGGCTGCCGTTCGAGGCCCCGCTGATGGGATCCACCGGGGTAAAGACGTAGTAAACCCGGTCCACGTTCGGGTCGAGCCCATTCAGGGTGAACTGGCCCAAAACGCCGACCCGGTCAAAGATCGTCACGCCATCCGGCACCGGGGCCAAGACGCCATTCAGGCTCACAGAACCCGTGAGCGGGTTGATCAGCGTGTCGATGACATAGCTGCTGGTGGCGGTGTTGGTGTTACCAGCCAAGTCGGTCTGTGTCACGGTGACCGCGTAGGTGCCGTCATTGACGCCAGGAATATTCGTTGCAATCGGGTTGACTGCCGAAGCTGTACCCGTCAACGGATCGACGGGAACCAGTGTGGCGGGCATCACCACGGCACCCGTCAACGTGTTGGTGATGCTGTACGTGACAGCGGCACCCACTTCCAAGCCTGAGAAGGTCAGGTCGCTGACGTTGGTGACGTTGTTCAGATCGGTACCCAGTGTCGGCAGGTACGCGGGGTACACCCCCGTGTAACCCAGCAACGCGGAATCCACCGTCGGAGCAACGACTGGCGGCAGAGCCACCGTGTCGTAGGTGAAGGTGAAGGGCGTGGTCGTTGCGTTCGCCAAGGTGCTGTTGCCAGCCTTGTCGATCTGGTCGAGCGACAAGGTATAGGTACCGTTGGTCAAACCCAAGTTGGCAGCGGTCAACGTGTGGTTGAGGGCACCAGCTACGGGGATGAAACTGCCGGTGACCGTGGGGTACAGCAGCCCGGTGGCCGGATTGATGAGTGCCGTACCGAAACTGTCCGTCACGGTCAGGGTGTAGTTCACCACGTCCACATGCGGATCCAAGCCCCCAATGACAACATCGCCGACTTGCGAAATCATGTCAGTGGCCGTGCCTGCCGGATTAAGCGCGCTGGCCGTATCGGTCACCAAGGTGGCTGTCAGGGTCGAGATGGCGGTATCAATCACCAGCGGCAAAGCTTGCGACTTCTGGTTGCCCGCCACGTCCGTCTGCGTCACGGTGATGGTGTACGCACCATCGGGCGAGCCGCCGACGCCGGTGTTGATGGCAGCAAGGATCGCTGCTGTATTGGTGACCGGATCCACCGCCACGGTGTTGTTGACCAAGCCAACCACCACACCAGCAGCATCCGTGACCGTGAAGTCCACCACGGCACCGGGCTCAACATTGGCCACCAGCAAGTCGCTCAGGTTGGTGATGCCATCCAAAGCGGTCGCTGGGTTGGTCGGGTTCGCGGTGTCAGTCACCAACGTCACCAGCGGCAGTGCCAAGGTGGTGTCGAGGGTGAAGGTGGCTGTGAACGGTGTGGCCGTGGTTGCGTTACCCGCTTTGTCGGTTTGAACAATGCTGGCTGAGTACACCCCGTCGCCCAGTGTTGGCGCGGCGATGGTGGTCAAGAACTGTCCGGCCACAAGCGGGTCGGCGACTGCGAGGGCGGGTGCCGTGACTGTTTGCGTGCTGACAACACCCAGCGCATCGGTACGGGTATAGGTCACCGTGATGCTGTCGAGGTTCGGATCGACATTGCTGATGGTCAGGCGGCCATCGTTGGTGATCAGGTCAGCGTTGGTGCCGTTGAAGTTGATCGCGGTGAACGAATCAACGGTCAGCGCCGCAGCGACAGTCGTGCTCGCGGTGTCTTGAATGAAGGTCACTTGGGCATCGCCCGAGGCAATCGCTGTGACGGGGTCGAGCGAATGCACCATCACGGTGTAAGTGCCGTCAACCAGTGGCGCGCCTGCCGCATCGAGGATGGTCAGCACGCCCCCCACCGGGGCCAGAACCCGGATCCAAGTAACACCGTTATCTAGGCTGTATTCGTAATCGACACTGCCGACCACACCGGGTGTCGCGGTGATGGTCGAGGTCGTTGTGACCACGACCGGGGTGTCGATGGAGCCGGTATCGGTCACCGCAAGGCTGGGCGCTGGGCCTGCGCCACTCATGGTGAACGTCAGGGCGGGCAGGGCAGGATCAAACACCGATACATTGCCGGCCAAGTCGGTTTGGCGTACCCAAACGTCGTTGATGCCCGTGATCGCGGTGAAGGTGGTGGCCCAAGTGAGAACACCGCCGACCATGGTGCCGTACTCGACCACCGCCCCGGCTTCCGGGGTGACGGCCAAGCCGCTGATCGGATCCACCAACTTGACGGAACCCACCGTGGTGATCTTGTCACCGACAATGCCGGTGTCGTTGACCAGCGCCAAGCTGAGCGGGGCGACCGCTGTGTCGAGGGTATAGCTGAGGCTGCTGGAAGTGATGTTGCCGGCCAAGTCCGTTTGGGTCACGACCACCGTGTGTGCGCCGTCGGCCAGTGCGGCACCGAGGGCATTGGTGGGAGTGAACAACCCATCGGCCACCAGGCCGGTCGCCAGTGGGGTGCTGCCGTCGATGGTGTACGTGACGGTGGTGCCGGGCTCAATGCCGGCCACGTTCACGCTGTTGACCGACGTTTTCAAATCAGCGTTGGTGCCGGCCGGGTTATTGAGGCTGGCGGTGTCGGTGCCCAAGGTCGCGGCCATGGGCGTGCCGACCACGTTGGGGGCGAGGGTGTCGAGCGTGAAGCTCAGGTTGGGCGTACCCAACACCACCGGGCTGACATTGCCCGCAGCATCGGTCTGGCGCACGTAGATGGTGTTCAAACCTTCTGCTGCGACCGGAGCCGTGGTCACCCAAGTCGCGCCGTCGATGCTGTACTCGACGGTGGTGGTCGCACCTGGCTCAAGGCCGGTGACGCTGTAGGCCCCGAGCTTGGTGATGCCATCGTTGGGCAGCGCGCCGGTATCGGGCACGAGCGTCACCACCGGAGCCAGAGCGACGTTGTCGAAGGTAAAGGGCAGTTGGGCCAGCTTGGTGTTACCCGCGATGTCGGTGCTGGTGATGGTCACCACATAAGAGCCGTTGGCCAAGGCGGGGTTGTTGGGAATCACCCCATTGCCCAAAGCATCCACCCCGACCGGGCCGCTGGCCACGGGGGTGGGGTTGCCCGCCAAACTGAGGCTGTACGTGGCGGTGGCACCAGGCTCGATGACACCGCTGACGTTCAAGCTGTTGTTGTTGGTGATGCCATCGGCAATCATGGCCGGAACGACGTTCAGATTGAACGAATCCATCGCCAAGATCACCCCCGGGCTTGCCAAGGTGGTGTCAAGCGTCAAGGCCAAGGTGCTGGTGGCCGAGACGGCCGAGATGTTACCGACTGCATCGCGTTGGCGCACCTCAATGGTGTAGGCCCCATCGGTCGGCAGCGTGGGGGTGAAGTCACCCAGCGGGTTCAAGGTGGTGCCGAGCCAAGCACCCACTGTGCCTGCGGTTGTGACGCGGTATTCGACTTGGGCACCCAGTTCTGGATTGGCCAGATGGAGGGTCGCGATATTGGTGATGCCGTCATTCGCCAGCGCGCCGCTATCTGTGACCAAGCTGATGATGGCGGCGGCCGGTGCCAAGGTGTCGAGCGTGTAGCTCAGCGGTGTGGCTGCGGGGGTGACGTTGCTGGCCGCATCGGTCAGCGATGCCGTGATGGTGTACAGGCCATCGACCAAGCCGCCGCCCGCTGCCACGTGGGCCATATGGGTGGTGAGCTCAATGCCGGAGACGGTGTGCAAAAAGGTCGTGGCCGTGCCAGCGCCATCGGTGAAGGTTAGCGTGACCAGATCGCCGGCCACGACATCCAGCGGCAAGGCCACCGGCACCGACAGGGGGACTGCCGCACCCGGGGTGTAGGCCACCACGGTACCCAGCGCCGGGGTACCCGGGGCCAAGGTGTCCAAGGTGTATTGCACCGGGGCAATCGTCAGGGTGTTGCCCGCTTGGTCTTTCTCGGTCACCGTGACGTTGTACAGACCATCCGGCAAGGGGTTGCCCAAGTTGTCAAGGGCGGGAATGGTGGCAAAGGTCTGACCGGGCGTGGTGGGCATGACGCCCGATGCTGCGGCCCCACCGTTGGCAGCCGTGATGGTGTAGGTGAGATCGAAGGTGTGCGGGTCGAGGTTGCTGACCGTGACCGCACCCGCTTGGGTGATGTGCGCACCTGGCACCAACCCGGTATCGACGGCCAAAGTGCTGGCCAAGCCGGCAATGGTCGTGTCGAGGGTGAAGCTCAGCGTGGCGGGCAGCGTGACACTGCTGTTGCCGGCTTTGTCTTCTTGATAAACGTCAACGCTGTAGATGCCCGCCAGACCCGGCGAGAGGATGGTGGCGCTGATCGGCAGCCCTGTGATCAGATTAAAGGTCGGCGTGGTACTGACCCAAGTACCCAAGGTACCGGCCGTGGTGTCATTGATCCGGTACCAGACCGCGCTGATGGATGGATCAAGGCCCGTGACCGTGATCGCGCCATCGTTGGTGAAGCTGGGGTTGGGGCCGGGTTTGTTCAGCGTCAGCAGCGGTGCAGCCAGCCCCGTCGGCATGAAGTCCATGGTGTACTGGATCAGCGCTGGGGTGCTGCTGTTGCCCGCTTGGTCCACTTGGTAGTAATCGACCGTGTGAACACCGTTGGTCAGACCATTGGCGACGACCGAGGGGATCACCAACTGATGCAGGCCGGTGACCGGATCGTGGGTCAGGGCCAGCACATCCACCGTGGTCCAAGTGGCTGCGCCGTCCACGCGGTAAATCACTTGGGCAACGTTCGGGTCGATGCCCGTCAAGGTGACCGTGCCATCAGTCGTGATGGCCATCGGGCTGTCTTTCAGGCCGGTATCTACCACCGAGGCCGTGGGGGCAACGATGGCGTTGTCGATGCTGAAAACCAGCGTATCGGTGGTGAGGTTGCCCGCCACGTCAGCTTGTTGCACTTCGAGCGTGTAGTGACCATCCACGGTCGGGCCGGTGATGGTGGCAGCCCCTGTGGCATCAGCGGTCACTGCGGCCCAAGGGGTGATGACCCCTGAGGCCGTTTCGATGAAGCGGTACTGCACCGTGCTGCCGTTCAAACCCGCCACACCGATGTTGCTGGCTTTGGTCACACCGTCGAGTGCGGTGATGCCGATGGGGTTGGTGTCAGTGAGCAAGGTCAGCACGGCGGCTGCCGGGGCCACGGTATCGAGCGTGAAGTTGATCGTGCCGGCAGCCGAGGTGGTGCCGCGCGCGTCGGTCTGACGCACATCGACGGTGTAGGCCGAAGCCGCCGTGCCATCACCGACGGTGGGTGCGACGTAAGGGGTCGTTCCCCATCCTGCGCCGTTGACTTGGTATTCCACCAAGGTCGCGGTCGGGTCGATGGTGACGTTTAGCGCCGCGTTATTGGTGATGTGATCGACGCCCGAGACGCCCGAGTCACTGACCAAAGCCAAGCCTGGTGCGGCGAGGGGCAAGGTGCTCAGCGTGTAGGTGAGGGTCTGAACCGACTGATTGCCGGCTGCATCGGTTTGACGCACTTGCACCGAGTACAAGCCGTCGGCGGTGCCATTGGTGGGCGGCGATGGGATGGTAGTGCCGATCAGCGGGGTCCACACACCGGGTGTCGCCGCGCTACTGAGGAGGTATTCGACCGTGGCACCCGCTTCCAAGCCACTGACGGTCAAGTCACCGCTCAGGGTGGTGGGCGTGGTTGCACCGTTGGTCAAGGCGACCGTGGCGAGCGTCGGGGCAAGGGTATCGAGGGTGAAGCTAAGGGTGGGGCTACCGACCGTGACGGGGCTGGTGTTGCCAGCGGCGTCGATTTGACGGACGTAGACAGTGTTCACACCTTCGGCCGCGACAGGCGCAGCAGGGGTCCAAGTCAGGCCATCAGCGCTGTACTCGACGGTGGCACCGGCTTCAACGCCGAGGGGTGCTTGAAGGGTGGCATTGCTGGTGATGCCATCACCGGCCACGCCCGTGTCGGTGGCCAAGGCGACCGTTGGTGCAGCGGGGGCAAGGGTATCGAGGGTGAAGCTAAGGGTGGGGCTACCGACGGTGACGGGGCTGGTGTTGCCAGCGGCGTCGGTTTGACGGACGTAGACGGTGTTCACGCCTTCGGCCGCGACAGGCGCAGCAGGGGTCCAAGTCAGGCCATCAGCGCTGTACTCGACGGTGGCACCGGCTTCAACGCCGAGGGGTGCTTGAAGGGTGGCATTGCTGGTGATGCCATCACCGGCCACGCCCGTGTCGGTGGCCAAGGCGACCGTTGGTGCAGCGGGGGCGAGGGTGTCAAGCACCACATTGCCGGTTGTCGAGGTGAGCGTCGAGGTGTTTTGAGCGGCGTCGGTGTAGCTGACGCGGGTGGTGTAGGCCCCGTCCGTGATGCCGGCAAAGGTGTAGACGTTGCCAGCGACGGTGGGGGTGACGTTGACGACCGCACCTGTGCTGTCGAGTAGCTCGACCTTGGTGGTGGCAGCGTCTGCGGGGCTGCCGGCGAGAGTGACGTTGACGTTGCTGGTGCCGGGGCTGACGATGGTGTGAGCGAGGCCGACGGTGGTCAGGGCCGTGCTCGGGGCGATGGTGTCAAGGCCGAGGTTGCTGGCCGTGGGTGCGAAGACCGCCGCATTGCCAGCGGCGTCGGTGTAGCTGACGCGGGTGGTGTAGGCCCCGTCCGTGATGCCCGCAAAGGTGTAAACGTTGCCAGCGACGGTGGGGGTGACATTCACCACGTTGCCGGTGCTGTCGAGCAGTTCAACCTTGACGGTTGTTGCATCGAGTGGCACGCCGCCCAAGGTGAGGGTGACGGTGCTGGTGCCGGGGGTGACAGGGGTATGAGCGAAGCCGACGGTCGTATTGGTGGTGAGCGGCGCAATCGTGTCGAGCACCTTGCTGACCGAGGTGGCGGCAGTCGAGCTGTTGTTGGCGGCGTCGGTGTAGCTGACGCGCGCCGAGTAGCTGCCGTCGGCCACATTACTGAAGCTGTAGACGCTGTTGGTGCCCGTGGTTTGGGTTGCGACCACGACACCTGCACTGTTCAACAATTCGACCTTGACCGTGGCGGCGTCGGTGGGTACGTGCGCCAGCGTGACGTTAAAGGTGCTGGCGTTGGCCCCTACCTTGGTCGAAGTCAGGGCGATATCGCCAGTGACGGGTGCGGTGGGCGGGGTCGTATCTGCGGGTGCCGGGGTCGGCGCAGGGGCGGCTGCCTTGCTACCCCCGCCAGCGGCAGCCAACACGAGCACGCCTGCACCGGCACCCCCGTAGATCAACATCGGGTTCATGCCCGCTGCGGCGGCTGGAGCCGCCGGCGCTGTGGCTACGGCCGCTGCCGGAGCGGCCACGGCCGGGGCTGCTGCACCTGCTTCAGCAGCGGTGGCCGCTGGGGCGGTGATGGGCGGCGGTACAGCGCTTGGGTCGTCGTCCTTGGTGCTCGCCGGCGTGGTCGGTGCGGTGGGTTCAACCGGGGCAGGTACGGGGTCTGCCGCTTCAGTGGGGCTATTTGCAAGCGCTTCACTGGCGTCTTCGCCATCGAGGAGATCTTCTCCGACCTTCAGGCGGCGTTGCTTGGGCACCACGGTGCTGTCTTGGCCGTTTTGGACCGCCGAAGGGCTTGCTGCTGCCGCCGCTTGAGTCACCCGATGGCCCTGCACAGCCGCTGTAGCGGCCTGCGGAGCATGAACGGGAGAAGACGGTTGCGCGGTGGCGCTGTGATCGTTGAGTTGCTCGTTCATGGAAAGGGTGCTCTCTGAAAAGGGGGTCGGTGATGACAAGCAGTGC
>NZ_JBYSVC010000063.1:0-13967 GCF_057922285.1 Leptothrix toolikensis (SeqCode) | reverse complement strand
CTCACGCAATTGGGCCAGGCGTTCGGCCACCGATTGACGGTTGCGGTAGAGATCCGTGCCCCAGTCGAACTCGGCGTACACCACCGATAAACCCACGCCCGAGGTCGAACGCACCCGGGTGATGCCCGGCATGCCGTTGAGGGCGGTCTCTATCGGAAAGCTCACCAGTTGCTCGACTTCTTCTGGGGCCATGCCACCCGCTTCGGTGAGTACACTGACCAAGGGCTTGTTGAGGTCGGGGAAGACATCCACCGGCATGCGCCAAGCCGTGATGCCTCCATAGATCAGCAGCAGCGCAGCAAAAGCCAACACCAGCAAGCGGTTGTGCAGGCTGTATCGAACGATTTGATTGAACATCGCGGCCCCAGTTCAGCGGATCTGTGCGATCAGCGCCGCACCTTGCACCACCACCCGGTTATCCGGGGCTAGGCCTTGCACGACCAACACGGTTTGGGTGTCGAGGGCTTGCACGCGCACCGGCTGGGCCATGAAGCGTTCGGCACCGACCTTGATCCAAACCACCGTTTCGTTGGCCGGATTACGCACCACCGCTTGGGTGGGTAAGACGATGCCCGGGGTGTGCTCCTTGAGTCCGACCAACAAGGTGATCGGCTGACCGATGGCCAAGGGGACGGGTTGCCCGACTGACTCAGAGGAGGCCCGGAAACTCAGTGGCAATACGCCATCACGCAGGACGCGTGCCCCGCCGACCAGGTGCAACTTCATCCCCGTGATGCCCTGCACATGTGCCTGCCCGATGCGATCAGCCAAAGTGATATCCGGGGTCACTGCTTCCACCATCAAGCGGGAGGGATTGATGATGTCGATCAATACATCGCGTGTTTCGATCATCTGGCCGACTTGCAGATCTGCACGCGCTACCACCCCGGTGACCGGCGCACGTAGCGGCTCGCGCGAATTCAAACTTGCGGCGATGCTTTGCTCACGCACGGCCAACGATGCGGCCTCAAGACCAGCGGCCTCGATGTCTTTCCGGGGCACCGTGCCTTGCAGCGATTCGAGACGGTGCATGCGCTGCTCGGCCACGGTTTTGCTGCTACGCAGTTCAGCCAACTGGGCTTGTTGGTTCGCTTGGGCGTAGGGGTCTGCATGGTGACGAACCCATGCCAACACGTCGCCTTGGCGCACGATTTGGCCCGCCACAGGCAGCCCGTTGGGGCCGGCTTCGATGCGTCCGCCATGGCTTGCTTGGACCCGACCGCTGGCATTGGGGTCGGGTACGACGCGAGCAGGTAGGCTCAGGGTGACAGCGGCTTCGCCTTGCGGGGCCAGTACGGTGCGTATGCTCATGCGGCGCTGCGCCAGTTTGGGCATGTTGACGCTGCCATCCGGCAAGCGCATCAGCCCGTGAGTAGAGCTACTTTGGGCCGTAACGGCGGCGCTATCTAGATGCTCGCCATTCGGGCCATGGGCACCTGGTCCTGCTTGGACGACGGAGCCCCACAGCGTCAGCATCAAGACCATTGAAAACTTCATAGCGTGTCTCCGTTCGTTGTCTTGTGGCTGGATGAAGGCCCTCGTTGCCATAACCAGCCTCGTCCGGCCAGACCGGCTAAAGCCGCAAGGGCCGCCAAGGCCGCTAAGCTGCCACCGAGGCTCATCCCGAGCGGGCCTGGGATGATGTGAGGATGGACGGGTTCGACGACCGCAGGCGTTTGCAAGGTGCCTTCCAGCAAATCGGACTGTTCACCGGCCAACACCGTGACGATCAGCGCATGCACACCCGGTTGTAATAAGCGCTTGAGCATGAGCGCGTCATCGACGGCGTAATCCCCATGGTCGGCATGAAATCTGGCCTGGGCTTTGAGCTCATCGCAGGCCACTTCGACCTTGGCGTTGAGCACCGGGTCGTTGGTCTCGAAAGCGTCGATCAGGATCGACAGTTCATCGTCTTCGAGGTTGGCCACCAGTTCGAACAACTCGGATTTGCTTTCGAACCGAGGTTGGGCATGGCCCATCGTGGTCTCGTGAGTGTGACCCTCAAGGTGTTCACCGTTGGGGCCGTGGGCTCCCGGGCCGGCCAGACAGGTGAAGCCGGTGAGGCAAGTTGCCAGAGCCGGGAGAAGCAAAAAGAGACGCAGTGTCGTCATGGAAGAATTCCCAGAGCGTGTTGAAGACGGGCCTGCGCCAAGTCGAGGGCAGCGGCCTGACGCAGCGCGGCCACTTCAGCCTGTGCGGCGGCATTCAAGGCGCGCAGCATGTCGGGCAAGGCGGTTTCGCCGGCTTTGAAGGAGATTTCAATCAAACCGGCGCGTTGGCGCAGCAGGGTTGCTCGTTCGCGTTCGGCCTGGGCTTGGGCCGCATGGCTGTGCCATTGAGACTGTGCAAGTGCCCAATCACTGCTCAGGCGCGTTCGGGTGCGCTGCTCGGTGATTTGCGCCACGTCGAGTTCGGCCAAGGCTGCGGTCACCCGAGGCTGGCGCAGGGTTTCAGCCCCCAAGGGTAAGGGTAAGCGTAGGCCCACGCCCACGCTTTGCTGCGTCGGTCCGTCTGGGGTGAAGGACTCTTGGCGTACATGCAGCGTTAGTTCAAGCGGTGCGCCTTGTTGGTGCTGTACCCGGTCCAAGCGTTGGCGGGCGCGCTCGACAGCCTGGGTTGCAAGACGCAACTCTGGATGGGTTTCAAGAGTGGGCGGTGGGGTCTCCTCCACCTTGAGGGTGATGAGGGTGTTTGGTGGGGCGGGCTCAGGGGCCAAGCTCAGGCCGGTCAAGGCTTGCCAAGTGAGTTGCTGGGCGTGGAGGCGTTGCCGGGCTTCGGTGTCTTGTGCCCGTGCCGACCAGACCTCCGCCTGAGCCGCCATGGCATCAGCAGGCGCTAAATCGCCGGCCTGCACCCGTCGAAGCACATCGGCGGACAGGCTTTCCAGCCACTGGCGCTGCAAGTTTGTAAGGTCAACTTCGGCGGTGAGGGCGTGGATGGCCGCAGCCGTGTCCTGCACTTGGCCGGCCAGTCGGAGTCGCTCAGTTTCAGCTTGGGCTTGCGCCCAGGCCAGATCCGCGTCGGCGGCTTGGGCCGCAGCGGCACGGTGACCTGGTCGCCACAGCGGCAGAACGATGCCGAGATCGGTTTCGCGGTTGGGGAAGAGGCCATGACGCCGCCCTTCACGCTGGCTCAACTCCAAGACCGGCGGAGCTGCCAGCCCAGAACGAGCCGCCGCTTGTTCAGCCACTGCTAGACGCTGCTGACCGGAGGTCTCACCGATTTGCAGCGAACGCTCCCAAGCAGCATCCAGCGCCTCTGACAAAGTGGGTGGCGTGGGTGGCTGAGCCGCAGCGGCGCAGCACAGCACACTGGCCGCAAGATTCGCAAAACTCACAGGAGTCGCAAAAGCACGGCCAGCACGCCATGGAAAAAACCATGGGGGCAATGTCACGGGAAATATCCTGACGAAGACGAAGACCACGAAAGCCCGCATGCCTAAGCGGCGCGGACCACGGATGCAATGTCAGGGCTTCAGTCGGGGAGGTCGCTCTAAGCTGCCCAGAAAAGGCAGGGGTGCCAAGGCAAGGGGCTCTTGGGCAGAGAACACCGGCGGTGTGATCGGCATCAACAGAGCGATGGAAGGAATCAGGGCCGGTGCGTGGATGCACGCATCGCCCATCAGATGCGCTATCGAGGCGAGGGAATCATCCTCATCCCAATCATCTTGGTCGTCTTGGTCATCGTCATGGTGATGATGACTTTCGCCCACCCAGTGCAGCAGGGCATGCTCTTGCGCATCTTCTTCAGCCAGGATCACCGCCGAGCCCGCAAAAGCGAGCGCCTGCCAGCCCATGCAGAGCATCAGGAGAAGGAGGGTGAGCCGGCGACACATGGCGGGCGAGTGTAGCCGATGCCTCCACTGCACCACTGCATTGGCTCAGAACATGTAGCGCACAAAAAGATGTGTGCGGGTCCTGTGCGACGTGTGTGACCACCCACCGGAGCTGCTTTGTTCTTGGAAGTCGATGTAAGTCTCGGCAGCGATAGAGGCTTGGGGCAAGAGCTGATACTCGATACCGACCACCGGGGCAAAGATCACGCCATTCGAGCTCGTTTGACTGGCAGGACTTGACGAGCTGGCTGCTTGGTTGTGACTGAGCTCAAACACACTGAAGCGCAAGCCTCGATACCAGTTCAGCTCGCCCGAGACATCGGTTAGAAAAAGGCCAAGCCCTATTTCGCGCTCGGTCACCCTATCCACGGCGAATCCGCCGACCTTGTCCTCGCTGCTCTGGCTGTAGATAAAGGGTTCCAAGCGGAACGAGGGGCTGACCCGAATCGGCACATAAAGGGTCGATCCTGACGACACGGGCATCCCCAGCCCCCAATCCAGCGCCACGGCTGGCGTACCGCCCACAAGGGCCGCTGCGCCAAGAGCGAGCGGCAGGGCGAAGCGGCGAAGTGTTGTTGTTCTCATGACCACTGCTCCTAGCGAATCGTGGTGAGATTCATTCTAGGGCGCGACCCTGGTGAAAACCCTGATCGTTGACTGCGGTGGTGGGAGACTCAAACCCCCGGCGGATCTTGGAAGCCGTGCTGGCGGTAGGTGATGACGAGGGTGTCGCGGTGGCTGGTTTGAGGGCTGGTGGATGTGTTCAGTGCTTCGGGCTGAACCTCGGGCTGGATGGGGGTGCTTTCGTGGATGACGCGCTGGTCGTCGATGAGCAGGGCGCTCCACGGCTCGGTGAGGGTGAAGCGCACACCCAAGGGACCTTCGGCGTCAAAGACGCGCGATTCACCGCCCCGGATGCCTTGGCGGCCGGCCAGCAGCACGGCCACGTAGTCCACGCCGTCGCGGTGCGCACCTTCGGGGGTCGGGCGGCCCACGCCGTCGGTGGTGTCGATGCGGAAAGGGTGAACTTCGATGAACCACGGGTGCTGATCGAGGTCCTCGCCTTTGGCCGCTGCAAAGACTTCGCCCAAATGGCGAATCAGGGCCAGGAAATCGGGCGAGGTGCTCAAGGCCGTTTCAAGCGGCTCGAACCAGCGCAGCATGCCGCCGTGCAAGGCGTTGTAGGTGGTGGGCTGCCAGTGCGCGCGGTGCGGGACATGCGTCAAGTCATGCGCGGTTTGGATGTAGCTGCCGTGGCGGCGATAGCGGTAGCGGCCGCCATCCTTGAGATGTGGATCGGGCGGCAGCCTGTCCCACGTGGTGTGCAGCGCGTTGAGCGTCTCGCGGTCGGTGCCGGTCAGGCCCGTGAGTGCGGCGGTGGACAGGAGCGCGTAGCCGTGGCGGTTGAGCCGCGTCACGGCTTGGCTGCGATCAGGTTGATCCAGCAACAGCGGCTGGGGAAGAAGATGAGGCATAGGCGGGATTGTGCCCGCCTATGCGGTGATCATTTCTCGACCGCTTGAATGACTGACATCCCGGTCTTGCTCTGCGTGAAATCAGAAATACTCACGCTGGTTTTTAACCAAGGTTTCTTGGGTGCGCGCGATTTATCCACCTTCATGCCCACCACAGTGGGATAACTGGTGATGGTGTACTGGCTATTCCAATACATGCTATCGGGTGAATTTAGGTCGATGGCATAGATGGCGTATTTTGTGGGCAGTGTGGTATCGCTATCAATTCGATCCACTTCGTGTTTGGCATCTTCGACGCCATGGAGACAAGCCTCACTCAACTTGGGCGTTTGGGTGGAGTTGCTCGAAAAAGCATAAAGAATGGTCACGCTTTTGGTGGTGGTCTTGGCCAGCTTTTCAAAGTCTGCAAAAGTGATTGTGGTCAATGGCGCACAGCCATGGACTTTGTCGTAATCAGCATGGGCTGAAGTACCTGCAAATAACAGCGATGCGCCAAAAATGGCAGAAATACCTTTGAAGCGATGCACAAACATGATGGTCCCTTGATGTCAAACTGAAATGAAAGCCAAGACTGCGGCGATCAATATTTTAGGCGAACGGCTAAGAATATGGCTATGTTAGCCGACGACTTTGTTTATGCCAGTTGGTTGCTGCGTTTTATTTTGTGACAAACAAGACAAGAGATGATTGTTGGTATTAATGGTTAAATAATTTAATGCACTGTTCAATTTTGTAATTGATGTGCGGCGAGCCCCTTCATGTGAGAAATTTCATAGGTCATCCGTCTTTATGTCCATAAGATGCGCAACCGCAACAGTCTTGTAACCTTTGGCTACAAAACCTCCAGGAGTGCTCATGCCGCCACAGTTACGTATTTCGTTGTCCCCTTGGATGTTGACCTTGGCTGTCTTGCCGGTAGGTGCCCTTGCAGCAGCGCCGGATGGCGGCGATGTTTCTCGTCAGATGAGCCCCGTCAGCCGCGAACCGCGCGTCGATAGCCCAAATCCCCAAGCCTTGCCCAAATCCCCTGCTGAATCACCAGCTATTCAGCCTCAAAGCAGTTTGAAGGTGACTGTCAACGCCTTGCATATCAGCGGGTCGCAGGCTTTTTCTGAAGCTTCCTTGCTTGCATTACTTGCCGACGCTCAAGGGCAAGAGCTTGATTTCAAGCAGCTTCAATCTTTGGCGGATCGCATCACCGCCCATTACCGTGCCCAAGGGTATTTGCTGGCTAAAGCTTATTTGCCGGCCCAGAAAATCGCAGCAGGCTCGGTGCAGATCACGGTCTTAGAAGGGCAACTCGGTCAGCTCGGTATCGACACCACGACGCCCGCATCCGAAGCCACCAGCACCACCAAGACGTTGCCGTTGAATCGCAGCCAAGTGGCCCCCTTTTTGGCTGATCTGCGCCCCGGTGAAGCGCTGCAAAGCGCCCCGTTGGAACGGGATTTATTGGTGCTGAGTGATTTGCCCGGCGTCAAAGTGCAATCGGTGCTGCGTCCCGGTGAAACGGTGGGCACCAGCCATTTGGATGTCAAGGTCCAAAGTGAGCGGGCCATCAACGCCAGCGCCACGCTGGATAACTACGGTAGCCGCTACACCGGCGAATGGCGCGCCAGTGCGCGCATCAACGTTGCCAGCCCGTTCCGGTTTGGTGACAGCTTGGATGCGATGGCCACCTATGCCGGGCAAGGCTTCCGCTACGGTCGGCTGGCGTGGCAAACCCCGGTGGGCGGGCGCGGTTTGCAGCTCGGTGTGGCCGGCTCTTTGATGGGCTATGCGCTGGGGCAAGAATTTGCCGGCCTTAACGCTTCCGGCCAAGCCAGTGATCTGACGCTCTACGCCTTGCAGCCGCTTTTGCGCAGCCGCAGCAGCAATGTGCAGGCCCAAGCCGCGCTGGATGTGAAGCACTTTGATGATCTGGCCAACGATGGCCATACCCTCAAGCAAGTGCAGGTGCTGTCGCTTGGCTTGTCGGGCAACCACCCGACCGCTTGGGGGGCCAGCGCCCAAGGCTCAGCCACCTTGACCTTGGGGCATCTGGTGCTTGATGGGGCCAATGCGGTCTCGGATGCCGATCCAATTACGGGGCTGCGCACCAACGGTGCGTACACCAAGTTGAGTTTCCAGGGCGAATACCTCCATCCTTTTGCCCCCAGTTGGAGTCCGAACACCAGCCTAGCGTTCAAGATCAGCGGCCAAGCTGCGGGTAAGAACCTCGACTCTTCCGAGAAGATGAGTTTGGGTGGGCCGCAGGGTGTGCGGGCTTACGCCACCGGCGAGGGCTCCTCAGACCACGCGCTCTCGGCCAACGCTGAAGTGCGCCGTGTTTGGGGCGATACCACCCAAGCCAAGTTGTTTATCGATGCCGCCAAGGGCATACCTGCCCATACCCCTGTGCCCAGTGACAGCAGCGCCCACGTGCGCAATCTGGCCGGTGCCGGGGTGGGGCTGGACATGAAGCTGCCGTACAGCATCCAACTCCAATCCGCTGTGGCGTGGCGTCTTGTCGGTATGCCTACCAGCCAAAGCCTTGACCGCAGCCCTCGTCTTTGGGCGTTGATCACAAAAAATTTCTAAGGGAGATCTCACCATGAATCGCAGCTACCGCCTGGTCTGGAACGACGCCACCCAACGCTTTATCCCCGCCCCTGAAATCGCCCGGGGTCGCGGCAAAGGCAGCAGCCGTGCGGCCCAAGCCGTGCTGGCCGGTGCCTGCGTGCTTGGCTTGGGTGGTTTGAGCCCCTCCGTCAGCTGGGCCGCCGGAGCCGGTGGGGCCACGGTCACCGCCACGGCTTTACCCAGCGGTGGGCAGGTGGTGGCAGGGCAAGCTACGTGGACCACCACGCTCAGCCCGACGCTCAGCCCGGTGGCTGGCGCGGCGAATCTCACGGTCAATCAAGCCAGCCAGCGCGCGGTCATCAACTGGACCAGCTTCAACATTGGCTCCGCCGCCAGCGTGGACTTTGTCCAGCCCAGCCCGAGCGCAGTGGCCTTGAACCGGGTGGTGGGGAGTGATCCGAGCCAGATCTTTGGCCAACTCCGGGCCAATGGCCAAGTGTTTTTGGTCAACGCCAACGGCGTGCTTTTTGCGCCGGGTGCGCAAGTCAATGTGCATGGCCTGCTGGCTTCGACCGTGGATACGAGCGACGCTGATTTCATGGCGGGCACCTTGCACTTTGCGGGCAAAGCGGGCGTGGTGCGCAACGAAGGCCACATCAGCACCGACGCGGGCGGCTACGTGGGGCTGCTGGGCGGCCAAGTCAGCAACACCGGCACCATCACGGCGCAGTTAGGCCGTGTCGCCTTGGTGGCGGGCAGCGATGTCACGCTCGACTTTGCGGGCGACGGCTTGCTCAAAGTGGTGGTGAACGCCGGGGCCGTGCAGGCCGTGGTCGATAACGCCGGCCTGATCCAAGCCGACGGCGGGCGAGTGCAGATGACAGCCCAAGCGGCCGATACCTTGGCCAGTTCAGCGGTCAACAACACCGGCTTGATTCAGGCGCGTGGTTTGCAGAGCGTGGGCGGCGTGATTGAACTGGGCGGGGATGCGGTCTACCAAGCCGGAACGCTGGATGTCTCGGGCGATCAAGGCGGTAAGGTGGCGATCAGCGGGGTGGGCCTTTTGCAAAGCGGGGCCATCCACGCCGATGGTCTTGCGGGTGCCGGAGGCCAAATCAGCGTTTTGGCCCGCCAGCAGTTGTTGCAAACCCAAGGCGCGCTGATCAGTGCTGATGGCTCGACCCAAGGGGGCGCTGTCGTGCTGGGTGGCGGGCAAAGTGCGTATCTCTCAGGCCAAAGTCACGCCAACGGCGTGGTGCAAGGCGGGCAGGTGGATGTCAGTGCCGCGCAGTTGAGCTTGGCGGGTGCCAGCCTGAGTGCGGATGGTCAAACCATGGGTGGGCGTTTGCGCATCGGTGGGGACGTTCACGGCGGTGCCTTGCCCGGGATGAGCAACGCTCAAGCGGTCGGCATCAACAGCACCACGCAGCTCAGCGCACGCGGTCAAGGTGGCCAAGTGGTGGTTTGGTCGGACGGGCAGACCCGCTACGACGGTCGCGCCACGGCGGGTGGGCGCACTGCGGCCGGGTTCATCGAAATCTCGGCCAAAGGCACCTTGCATTTTTCCGGTCAGGCTGATCCTGGCCAAGGCGGTGAGCTACTTTTGGACCCGACCGATATCGTCATTGATGTGGCCGGCGCACCCACCCGCTATATCCAATTGGCCACTCCGGGCTCAATCGCTGCTGGGGGACATGCCTCGAACGGTGTTTTCGAGCTGAGCAATGGCAACTTGGTGGTGGCTTCGGAAAGCGACAGTTTTGGGGCTGCACTCAATTCGGGGCTGGTCTCGCTTTATGACGGCCAAACGGGGGGGCTGATTTCGACGCTCTATGGCCTGAGTGCCACGGATGGCGTGGGCCGGACGGTGTTGCCGCTGAAAAACGGCAACTTTGTGGTGGCCAGCCCCAAGTGGGACAACGCGGGCCAAGTCGATGTGGGGGCGGTGACCTTGGTGCCGGGGCTTGTCGGGCTTCAAGGGCCTGTGACAGCCAGCAATTCACTCACAGGGTTGAACGCCGCTGATCAGATCGGTTCCGAAGGTCTCTTTGCCCTGAGTAATGGGCATGCTGTGGTGGCCAGCAGTCAATGGCAAGGTGCCAAGGGCGCGGTGACGTGGTTGGACGGTGCGGTCGGCCTTGCCGGACAAACCGTGAACGCCACCAATTCTTGGACCGGCACGCTTGCCGGGGACATGGTCGGGGCGGGTGGGGCCAACCCCATACAAGGGGTGGTGCCGCTCTTGAATGGTGATTACGTCATCGTGGCCCCGGCGTGGAATGGCAAGACCGGGGCGGCCACCTTGGTGCATGCCGGCAGCACCAGCGGCGTGGTCAATGCCACCAACTCTTTGGTTGGGGCGACACCGAATGATCAAGTGGGCTGGGATGGGGCCACGTTGCTGGCCAACGGCGATTACGTGATTCGCAGTTCACAGTGGTCCGCTCAGGTGGGGGCTGTCACCTTGGCCAGTGGTGTGGCCGGGCTGGCCAAGGTGGATGGCAGCGGTGTGGTCACGGCGACTAATTCGTTAACAGGTACCACTGCGGGTGACTTGGTGGGTTCAGGATCTGTCACTCCCTTGGTCGGTGGCGACTACGTGGTGGCCAGCCCGGCATGGCAGGGCACTTTGGGCGCGGTGACGTTGGTCAGTGGTGCCACGGGCTTGGCCAAGATCGACGGCTTGGCTCCAGTCTCGAACCTCAACTCGCTCACAGGGGCCACCCTGGGTGATCAGATGGGCTCAGCCGGAGTGGTGGCTTTGCCCAACGGGGCCTATGTGGTGTCGAGCCCCCTGTGGACCGACCCGACCAACCCCGTACCGCTCAATCAAGTGGGGGCGGTGACATGGCTTGCAGCCACCAACACGCTGGTTGGGCCGGTGGCAAGTGCCGCCAATTCGCTGATCGGTTCCAGCTACTGGGATAACGTGGGCTCCAACGGTGTGGTGCTGTTGAAGGATGGCAACTATCTGGTCAACAGCCCATGGTGGAGCAACGGTGCTGCGACATCCGTGGGGGCGGTGAGCTGGGGCAATGGCTTGACGGGTACCACGGGCACGGTGGGTGTCAACAATGCTTGGGTGGGACTGAACGGCAACGATAACGTCGGCTTTGGGGGTGTGACTGTGCTCAGCAATGGGCACTTCGTCATCAACAGCCCCTTTTGGGGTGGTGGGCTCGGGGCAGTGACGTGGGTCGATAGCACCTTGGCCAGCGCGGGTGGGGCCGTGCTGGCGAGCAATTCACTCACGGGCGTTGCCATGACGGATAACGTCGGCTCGGGGGGCGTGATGGCTTTGGCCGGATCTGGGGGGGATTACGTCGTCAGCAGCCCCACCTGGAGCAGTGTCAACGCTTCTGTGGGGGCGGTGACCAAGATGTACGGCGGCCCGATCAGCGCCAACAGCGTGGTCGATACCACCAACTCTTTGGTGGGTGCTCTCGTGAACGACCAATTGGGTTCGGGGCACATAGCGGGTGGGGCAGCGGGCCTGATGGCCTTGAGCACGGGGGCTTACACCATCAACAGTCCCAACCTCAGCGGGGGGGCTGGGGCGGTGTGGCTGGTGAAGGACACGCCAGCTACGCCCTATTACACGCCCGAACACATCGCGGCCATGACACCGGCGGGGGTCCGCGTCACCTTGGCTGCGACCAACACCATCACCGTCAATGCGCCGGTCACGGTGGGGGGATCGCTGGAATTGAACGCGGGCAACACCCTGACCTTGAACGCGCCGCTAACCTCGACCGAGACCAGCCCGACCGCTTTGGTGATGGTGGCCGGCCAGCAGTTCATCAACAACGCCGGTGCCAACGCGCTCAGCACCCCCAACGGGCAGTGGCAAGTCTGGTCGGCCAATCCGGCTGCTGATGTGCGCGGCGGGTTGGTGCCGAACTTCAAGCAATACAACGCTACGCCGGGCTCGGCCACGCAGCCGCGTTCCACCGCTTTGGGCAGCGGCAACGGCATGTTCTATGGCTTGGCCCCGATGCTCAGCCCGACGCTCAGCAGCACCGGCCCCGGCCCGGTGGTGCGGACCTATGACACCACCACCAGCGCACCGCAGGCTGGGTTGAGCCTGGGGGCCACGGGTGCGGTGGATGGTGACGCGGTGGTGTTGAGCGCTGCGGCGTTTGACTACACCGTGGCCGGTGTGGCCAGCAAGCAAGCCGGTTCAGGTCTGGATGTCACCGCCAGCGGCCTGAGCGTTCAGGCCAGCAACGGTGCCACCCAGGTTTACGGCTATCAGCTCAGTCCATCCACCACGGCCGTAGGGGTCGGCACCATCCAGAAAGCTGCCCTGACGGTGGGGCCAACCGTGGTTGCCAACAAGGGCTATGACGCAACCACCTCAGCCACGATCAGCGCCCTAGGTGCTTTGAGCGGTGTGCTGGGCAACGATGCGGTCGGCTTGAGTCAGTCGGCTGCGTTCCAAGACAAAAACGCTGCTTTGGCCAAGCCGGTGGCGGTGACCAACACCCTGACGGGCGTTGACGCCAGCAACTACATCGTCACCAACACCACGTCCAGCGCTGACATCACCAAGCTGATCGTGACGCTGCCGGGTACACCGGGCCAACCAGCAGGCAACACCAACGTGACCGGCACCGCCGTGGCACCGACCAAGGTCTATGACGCCACGACCGCAGCGGCGATCACCACCCAAGGCACCTTCACAGGTGCGTTGGCAGCGGATCAAGTCGCGGTGGCGAGCCAAACGGCGAGCTATGCCGATAAGAACGTGGCCAACGCCAAGACGGTGACGGTGGCAACCACCTTGACCGGCGCGGATGCGGGCAACTACGACGTGGCCCCGTTGACCTTCAACGCCGACATCACCCCAGCGACCTTGGCGCTCACTGGCACCACGGTGGCACCGACCAAGGTCTACGACGCGACCATCGCCGCAGCGATCACGGCAGCAGGCAGCTTGGGCACACCGCTGGGTACCGATCAAGTCACGCTCCTGAGTCAGACGGCGGCCTATGACACCAAGAACGTCGGCACGGCCAAGCCGGTGACGGTGACGACGGTGTTGCAAGGTCTGGATGCGGGCAACTACGTGATCGCTCCGGTCACGGCGCAAGCCGACATCACCAAGCTGGTTGTGACGCCAGGTACTGCGGGTGGTGGTTTGAACGTGACCGGCACCGCCGTGGCACCAACCAAGGTCTATGACGCCACGACCGCAGCGGCAATCACCACCCAAGGCAGCTTCACAGGCGCGTTGGCAGCGGATCAAGTCGCGGTAGCGAGCCAAACGGCGAGCTATGCCGATAAGAACGTGGCCAACGCCAAGACGGTGACGGTGGCAACCACCTTGACAGGTGCGGATGCGGGCAACTATGACGTGGCCCCGTTGACCTTCAACGCTGCGATCACCCCCGCCACTTTGGCGCTCACTGGCACCACGGTGGCACCGACCAAGGTCTACGACGCGACCATCGCCGCAGCGATCACGGCAGCAGGCAGCTTGGGTACGCCGCTGGGTACCGATCAAGTGGTGTTGCTGAGCCAAAGCGCGGCCTATGACACCAAGAACGTTGGCACGGCCAAGCCGGTGACAGTGACGACCTTGCTGCAAGGGCTGGATGCGGGCAACTACGTGATTGCGCCGATCACGGCGCAAGCCGACATCACCAAGCTGGTTGTGACGCCAGGTGCTGCGGGTGGCGGTTTGAACGTGACCGGCACCGCCGTGGCACCAACCAAGGTCTATGACGCCACGACCGCAGCGCAGATCACCACCCAAGGCAGCTTCACGGGTGCGTTGGCAGCGGATCAAGTCGCGGTGGCGAGCCAAACGGCGAGCTATGCCGATAAGAACGTGGCCAACGCCAAGACGGTGACGGTGGCAACCACCTTGACCGGCGCGGATGCGGGCAACTACGACGTGGCCCCGTTGACCTTCAACGCCGACATCACCCCAGCCACTTTGGCGCTCACTGGCACCACAGTGGCCCCGACCAAGGTCTACGACGCGACCACCGCCGCAGCGATCACGGCAGCAGGCAGCTTGGGTACGCCGCTGGGTACTGATCAAGTCTCGCTCCTGAGCCAAAGCGCGGCCTACGCGGACAAGAACGTTG
>NZ_JBYSVC010000062.1:0-14663 GCF_057922285.1 Leptothrix toolikensis (SeqCode) | reverse complement strand
CATCCACTTGAAATGTCGCCAAGATCCGACCAGATGCAATCTCAATCACCCGCCCCGGTGATATCCCGCTAACAAGCGGCATGCATTGCCAACTTTGGGTCGTCGCCGTCCCGCCCAAAGGTGATGGGCTCGGACAACCAAACCACTCGATTTGCACGCTCATACCGCTGGGGCCAACGAGTTGGGTCCCCTCAAGCACCAGCGTCACGGGTTGACCGGCAATAGCCACACTGGGCGTGATTCCCGTCACAGACAACCCTGACACGTTCACTTGGAATGTCCACAGCACTTTGTGTGAGGCCGTCTCAATCACGCTGCCAGAAAACGTACCAACCCCCATCGGCGTGCATTGCCAACTTTGGGAAGTGACCGTGCCACCCAGCGGGGCTAGGCTGGCACAGCCAGACCATGCCACCTGCACATTCGTCCCCTCTGCCCCAAGAAGCTGACGCCCATCGACGACCAAAGTGACCGGCTGCCCGGCCTCCACCACATTCGAATGAACACCTGTCACTTCTGTCGTGACCACGGCCACCGCTGGGGGACTGCCATCGACAGAAGAAGCACCGCCACCACAGGCCGTCAAGGCAATCGATCCAAGAAGCGCAGCAGCACAGCGAAATAACGCGGCTGTTCGAGTACAGACGGACATAAGAGGCTCCCTTCTTGTGTACGGTTCGAAACGAGGCCCATCTTAAATAGAACCTTGGCCCAAACCATCCAACATTGACCAAGAGTCTGTCTCTTTCAGTGACAAGGACTCAGCAGACAACCTCACTCCAACCGCAGCAACACCAACAGCGCGCCCGCGCCGCCTTCGGCAGCGGGGGCTTGGACGAAGGCGCGGACGTGGGGGGATTGGACGAGCCAGCTGGGGACGCGGGCTTTGAGGATGGCGGTGCCGCCGGGGGAGCTCCAGCCTTGGCCGTGGATGATGCGCACGCAGCGCCAGTGGCGTTGGTGGGCTTCGGCCAAGAAGGCGACCAGCAGCTCGCGGGCTTGATCGCGGCTCAGGCCGTGCAGATCGACTTGGCCTTGGGCACGCCAAACACCGTGGCGCAGTTTGACCAGCACATCGGTACCGACGCCTTCTTGGCCGTAGGCGATGGGCGTGTCGGTGGCGGCGGTGTGATCGCCGCGCCATGCGGGATCGAAGCCGTCTGAGAGCGCTTCTTGCATCGAGCGGGGCTCAGCCAAGCTGCGAATGGCGGAGTGCGGCAAGGGCGACCAAGCGGGCGGCGGTGGGGCGTGGATCACACGGTGGGCCGTGCCACGCCGCAAGGGCTGCACCGCGCCGATGGCTTGGTGAAACACCTCGCGCTCGCGAGCTGCGGTGTTGCGGGCTGCCGCCCGCTCAGCAGCCAACCGAGCGGCGTGCTCACGCTCCTGCGCCTCGCGCGCTTTGCGCTGCTCACGCAGCAGTTGGCGCAAATCAGCCAACGTACCGGCCAACGTCCCCGCCAAGGGAGCCGCCGAGGAACTCAAACCATGCTTCTTACCCACAACCCGACTCACAACAAACCTCGCTCCACAAACGACACCACCGTGCCTTGTCCCACCACCAGATGATCCAACACCCGCACATCCACCAAAGCCAAGACCGTCTTGAGTTGCTGGGTCAGAAACTCATCGGCTCTGGAGGGCTCGGCCACGCCCGAGGGGTGGTTGTGCGTCAGGATCACCGCCGCTGCATTCAAACTCAGGGAGCGTTTGAGCACCTCGCGCGGATAGACGCTGGTCTGACTCAAGGTGCCGCGAAACAGCTCTTCAAAGGCGATCAGTCGATGCTGGGTGTCGAGAAACAACACCCCGAAGACCTCGTGCCCCAGACCGCTCAAGTGCAGCTGCACATATTGGCGCACCGCCCCAGGTGAATCGAACACCGGGCTCTGCGTCAATTGCGCTTGCAAAGCCCGCCGGGCCAATTCGAGCACGGCCAGCAACTCCGCCCGCTTGGCCGAGCCGCCCAAACCCTTGACCAGCGCCAGCGCCTTGGCGTCGGCTTGGAGCAATCCGCCCAGATGGCCAAAGCGATCGAGCAGGTTTTGCGCCATTTGCAGCACCCCCACGCCCGTGACACCCGTGCGCAAGATGATGGCCAGCAATTCGGCGTCGGCCAGACTCTGGGGCCCATGCGCCAACAGCTTCTCGCGCGGCCGCAACGCAACAGGGATGTCCTTCATGATCCGCCCCCCTAGAATTGCGCCCAGTCTAACGATGACAGGATGTTCCCGTGGCCCAGGTTCGATCGGATTCTTTTTTGACCTTGCATTACCGCTTGAGCGGTCCCGACGGCGCGGAGATCGTCAATACCTTCAACGACCAGCCCGCCACGCTCACGCTCGGCCAAGGCGAGTTGGCACCCGCGATTGAAGCGCGCTTGATCGGCCTTGAAGAAGGCTGGCGCACCACCCTCGCTTTAGAGGCCGGTGAAGCCTTTGGCCAGCGCAACCCCGAGTTGCTGCAAAAACTGCGGATGTCGGAGCTGCGCCAAATGGGCGACCCCAACGAGGTCTACAGCGTGGGCGATGTGGTGCAGTTCCCCACCCCCGACGGTCAAGGCGCTTTTGCCGGCATCTTGCGTGAGCTTGGTCCCGTCGAAGAGGACTGGGCGCTGTTTGATTTCAACCACCCGCTGGCCGGCCAAGCGCTGAGCTTCGAGATCCAACTGATTGGGGTGCTCTGATGGTGGGACTCACCGACATCGTGCTGGCGCAGCCCCGGGGCTTTTGCGCCGGTGTGGACCGCGCCATCGACATCGTCGAACAAGCCTTGGCGCGCTTTGGCAAGCCCATTTATGTGCGCCACGAGATCGTGCATAACACCTACGTGGTGAACGATCTGCGCACCAAAGGGGCCATCTTCATCGAAGAGTTGAGCGAAGCACCCACCGGCTCCACCGTGGTTTTCAGCGCCCATGGCGTGAGCCAAGCGGTGCGCCGCGAGGCCGAAGCCTTGGGCCTGCGCGTGTTTGATGCCACCTGTCCGCTGGTCACCAAGGTGCATATCGAGGTGGCCAAGCTGCACCGCGAGGGCTACGAGTTCGTCATGATCGGCCACAAAGGCCACCCCGAAGTCGAAGGCACGATGGGCCAGTTGAGCGAAGGCATCCATCTGGTCGAGTCGGTCGAAGACGTGGCTCAGGTCCAGCCCAAGCAGCCGCACCATCTGGCGGTGGTCACCCAAACGACCCTGTCGGTGGACGACGCCCGCGAGATCATGGACGCCCTGCGCGCGCGCTTTCCCGCCTTGCGCGAGCCCAAGAAACAAGACATCTGCTACGCCACCCAAAACCGCCAAGACGCCGTCAAAGTCCTTTCGACCGAGGTCGATGTGGTGGTGGTGGTGGGCAGCCCGACCAGCTCGAACAGCAACCGCCTGCGCGAACTCGCTGAGCGCCGAGGCCTGCCGGCTTATATGGTGGATCGCGCCGAGGATCTCCACGCCGCTTGGTTCCAAGGCCGGCCACGCGTCGGTTTGACCGCCGGGGCCTCCGCCCCAGAAATTTTGGTGCAGCAAGTCATCGCTCAGCTCAGGAAGCTGGGTGCGGTGAGTCTGCGCACCCTACCGGGCGTCGAAGAGACGATCCAATTCCCGTTGCCCAAGGGCCTCAAGGACAGCCCGACCCCTCCGAAAGAGACCCATGCTTGATTTGAACCAACTGCGCAAAAACCTCGATGACGTCGTCCAACGTCTGGAAAAGCGCAAGTCCCCCCAGCCCTTCCTTGACATCGAGCGCTTCCAAGGCCTGGAAGCCGAGCGCAAGCTGCTCCAGACCCGCACCGAAGAGCTGCAAGCGCGCCGCAACCAGCTCTCCAAGCAAATCGGCCAACTCAAGGCCAAGGGCCAAGACACCAGCGCCGTGATGGCCGAAGTGGGCGGTCTCGGTGATCACCTTAAAGCCAGCGCCGAGCGGCTGGAGGTGATTCAAGCCGAGTTGGGCGAGATGCTGATGCATGTGCCCAATCTGCCTGCCGACGTCGTGCCGGTGGGCACGGATGAGAGCGGCAACGTCGAGGTGCGCCGCTGGGGCACGCCGCAGAGCTACGACTTTGCGGTCAAGGATCACGTCGATCTGGGCGCGCCGCTGGGCCTCGACTTCGAGACGGGGGCCAAGCTCTCGGGCTCGCGCTTCACCTTCATGAAGGGCCCGATCGCCCGCTTGCACCGTGCGCTGGCCCAGTTCATGCTGGACGTGCAAACCAGCGAGCACGGCTACACCGAGTGCTATACGCCCTACATCGTCAACCGCAACGTGCTTGAAGGCACCGGCCAGCTGCCCAAGTTCAAGGACGACATGTTCTGGGTGCTGCGCGGCGGCGACGAAGACCAACCCGAGCAGTACCTGATCTCGACGTCAGAGATTTCGCTGACCAACAGCGTGCGCGAGCAAGTGCTGGGCATGGATCAACTGCCGATCAAGCTCACCGCCCACAGCCCGTGCTTCCGCTCGGAAGCTGGCTCGGCCGGGCGCGACACGCGCGGCATGATCCGCCAGCATCAGTTCGACAAAGTCGAGATGGTGCAAATCGTCCACCCGGATGAAAGCAGCGCCACCCTAGAAGCGATGGTCGGCCACGCCGAAGCGATCCTGCAAAAGCTGGAACTGCCCTACCGCGTGGTGCTGCTGTGCAGCGGCGACATGGGCTTTGGGGCCACCCAGACCTATGACCTGGAAGTCTGGCTGCCCGCGCAGAACACCTACCGCGAAATCAGTTCTTGCTCGAACTGCGACGCCTTCCAAGCCCGCCGGATGCAAACCCGCTTCAAGAACGCCCAAGGCAAGAACGAGTTCGTCCACACCCTGAACGGCTCCGGCTTGGCCGTGGGCCGAGCCTTGGTGGCTGTGCTGGAGAACCATCAAAACGCCGACGGCAGCATCACCGTGCCCCAAGCCCTGCGCCCCTACTTGGGTGGCGCTGAGCGACTCACCGCCTAACCCTTTGCCCTTTGCCCTTTTCCGCCTGAGAACCTGCCCCCATGGACTATCCCCGCTTCAACCCCGATTCACCCAACGATCCGCTTTCCGAAGAAGAGTTGCGAGGGCTAGACACCTTGCTGCAAAGCCTACCCAGCGAAGCGACGATGCCTATCGACGCCATCGATGGCTATTTGACGGCCTTGCTGGTCGGCCCGGCTGAGGTGCTCGGCAGCTTGCCGACCGCTGAGTGGTTGCCGCTGGTCTGGGGCGGTGACGGCGACAACGGCGCGCCCTTTCCCAGCAACCAAAAGCGCAAGCGCACGACGGTGCTGATCCTGCGTCATCTGCAAGCCATCGCCTGCCAACTGCGCGATGCCTCCGAAGCGTGGGAACCCATCTTCAGCGTGGCCGACGACGGTGAGCGCGAATGGGCCGATGCCGGCGACTGGTGTACCGGCTTCCTCCAAGCCACCGACCTCGCCCCGGACGCTTGGGCACCCTTTTTCGACCACCCCACCCTCGGCCCAGCCCTGCTGCCCATCGCCTTGCTGGGCGGTGACATCGAAGCCGACGCGGCCACCGACCTCGACAACCCCGAAGTCCGCGACCAACTCAGCCGCGCCGCCGCCGACGCCGTCATGCAACTGATGCAAGACCCGTCGTAAATCACGCCATCCACAGCCGTCTTCAAGGCGCACCATGCAGCACCCTTTCTTTCATCATCGCTTTCTCGTCCGACTCATTGCGGCTGGTTTGTTGGGCTTGGCCGGGTTGCCTGCGGCGATGGGAGCGGGCATCACCATGGACTGTGATCATGACGAGATCACGGTCATGGGGGCGCAGGCCCAGCAGGGGCAGGTGCGCGCCGAACGACTCGGGGTTGGAACCTTGCGGGTGCAGTGGCAAGGGGGCAGCCAGCGCTTCGAGGACCGTGTCCCCGTCGTGGAAACGGGTTTCGCGGAAGAACACTACGTTTATTGCGGCTACAACCCTGCCGCGCACCTGCACCTGATCCGCAAGGACACGGGCGAGAGCTTCACCGGCTTGCTGATCAACGACCTCAACGGCCAGATCATTGATGCCGGCTACACCGTCATCCTCTCGCCCGACCTCAGTCGCTTTCTGGCCGTGCGCCAGCACGACAGCATCGAAGGCGAGGTCTGGGTGATGTCGAACTTTGAGGGCAAAACCCTCTGGGAGGGCCGTACCGGCCTCACGGCCGAAGGGGATGACGGTGAGGACGCCGAGCTGATCGCCGAACTCGAAGACCCTCACTGGCTGCCCAGCGGTGAGCTACAGGCCACACACACCTGCTTGGGCACCGACGAGGTCAAGTCCACCACGGTGGTCTTGAAGCGCAGCAAACACACCGGCAAGGGCATAAGGGCCACTTACCACTGGTTGCCCAAGGTCACATGCCCCGCACAGCCATGACTCAACGACACCAACCATCACGAAACCGAGCGCTGGCATGCCTGCTCTTGGCGCTCAGCGCACCGACTTGGGCGGATGTGCTGCCGATGGAGATGTATGACGCCGGACAACGTCTAGCAGCTCATCCCGAGCGCTATGACCGCGCCGATCAGTTCTGCACGAACAAGCGCGTCAATGCCCTATGCACCCGACCGGGCAGCGTTTTTTCGGGGGGAGGCCCTGGAACGTGTCGGATCCAGATTGATCCAAGCTTGTACAGCATCGATCTCAGCTGTGTCTTGCATGACGAAGCCGTCGTTGAGCGTGATCTGCCCAAGGGCGGTTATCAAGCCCCCGACTATCTCTGCCACGACGGCCCCTCGCCCGTGGACGGCATCGACTGCGACTCTGCCAAATCGACCCAATCGGCCCAATCGGCCCACATGCCTGTTGATCGGTTCTGCCGGAGCCACTTTGTGGGCGAGCGCTGCGAAGTGTCCTTCGTGCATCTGGGCCAAACCCTGCGCGACAGCGGCACCTGTCAGGTCGTCACCGAGGATCGGCATTTCTACTTCCGGGGGCGCAGCAAAGCATCGCGCAAGGTGCTGCGTTGTGAACCCATCCAGCCCGTTCAGCAGCGCTTCACCCCCACGAGTTGGTGGGAGCGCGTGCGTCCCAAGACAAGGACCGAGTCGGCACCTTGAGCCTCCCTCAGACGCAAGCCCTGCTGCTGACCTTGCTCTGCGAGGTGCCGCTGATCCTGTGTTTGGCCGCCCCGGCCCCTTGGCGACGCCTCGGCGTGATCGCCACGGTCGCCACCAGCGCCTCGCTCCTCACCCACCCCATGGCTTGGTGGCTCGCTGGCACGCTGGCCCCGTGGGAAGTGAGGCCGGGCGTGCTGCTGATCGAAGCCGGGGTCGTGGTGCTTGAGGCGCTGTGGTACGCCCTTTGGCTGCGTCTTGGCGCGTGGCGCGCCTTGGCTTGGTCCTTGGCCGCCAATGGGCTGTCTTTCTGGGTCGGATCATGAAGCACCGTGGGTTCGGGCTCGGGATGGGACTCGGGCTGCTGGTCATCACGGCGCTGCTGCTGCCGCTGCCACTCTACATCCTCGCGCTGGCCCTTTTTGGGCTGCCGCATGTGCTGTGGGAACTGGCTTGGCTGCGGCAGCGCTACGCCGGACATCAACCCCGCAGCTGGTGGTGGGCGGTAGGCGGCGTGCTGCTGTGGCAAGCCGGCACGCGGCTGGCGATTTGGCTGGACGTGCTCGACCCCCGAGCCGGGCCCGTGATCGACTTGGCCAGCCTTGGCCTGCTCGGCGCAGCGGTGCTGCTGGGGCCACGCAGTAGCCGGCCCACACGCTTGGCGGGCATGCTCTTGGCCATCGCCATGGGATGGGCCCTCGCCAGCGACCATCTCCTGATCGTGCTGCTGAGCTTGGCCATGCTGCATAACTTCAGCCCGCTCGCCTTGGCGTGGGACTTGGCCCGCGACCAACCGGACCAACGCCCCACCGCATGGCTCATCAGCATCTTGTTTGCCCTGCCGCTGCTGATCGCCGCCCTGCCGCTGCCGTTTGAGTTGTTTGATCTCCAAGCCACGCTGGGCGACGCCCTGAATCAGGGGCTGCACGGGCTGGCCCTGCCGCTGCCGAACCCCGGCTTGCTTGACGGTCAACTCACCCCCGGCTGGGGTGACGACAGCGGGCGGCGTCACACGCTACTCAGTGCGCTGGTGCTGGCGCAGTGCCTGCACTACCTGAGCGTGATCCATCTCTTGCCTGCCACAGGGCGGCTGCGGAGGGATGCACCGCTGCTCAACCCACGCTTGCGCCAACTCGCGCTGCTACTGAGCGCCGCGCTGGTGATCGGTTTCATGATCGACTACCGTAGCACCCGAGGGCTCTACGCAGTGGCTTCAGGTCTGCATGCTTGGCTTGAATGGCCGATTCTGCTGTTGGCCATCACGGCCCGCCCCATGCGGGCTTGCCAGCCGCAAAATTGAGGCTACAATGCGCGACTTCGCTTATCGCGAGACCACGCCCGAATCAGGAAAGGTGGCAGAGTGGTCGAATGCGCCGGACTCGAAATCCGGTATACGGTTACACCGTATCGAGGGTTCGAATCCCTCCCTTTCCGCCAAGTCAAAACGCCCAAGTCATTCAACCGACTTGGGCGTTTTTTCTTCCAGGATGGACTATGAGTGCTGATGCTGATACTTCCCCCCTGCTGGCGGGGCTGCGCGTCGTCTCGCTGGCGCTGAACCTGCCCGGACCTGCCGCCTTGCGCCGGCTGCGCGAACTGGGCGCGACGTGCCTGAAGCTGGAGCCGCCCAGCGGCGACCCGATGCGGGGCTACGGCGCGGGCTTTTTTGCCTGGCTGCACGAAGATATCCGCACCGAAACGGTCGATCTGAAAAGTGCTGCGGGTCAAACGCGCCTGCATGCGGCCTTGGCGAACGCCGATGTGCTCATCACCTCCAGCCGTCCGGCCGCGTTAAGCCGGCTGAACATCCACGCGGAACGTCTTAAGCGTGACTTTCCCGGCCTCGGCTGGGTCGAGATCGTCGGCGACCATGCGCCCCACGACAACGAGGCTGGGCACGATCTGACCTATCAGGCGCAAGCGGGCTTGATTCGGGACCAGCTCCCCACCACCTTGCTGGCCGACATGGGCGGGGCCTTGCTGGCGGTGCAAGCTGCGCTGGAGCTGGTGATCCGCCGAGGCGGTCATCGGCGTGTGGCACTGGCCGAAGCGGCGCGCTATTTGGGGCTGCCCCAAACGTGGGGACTGACCACACCGGGCGCGGTGCTGGGCGGTGGGCACCCCGGCTACCAAGTACTGCGCTGCCGTGATGGCTGGGTGGCGTTGGCCGCGCTGGAGCCGCATTTTCAAGCGGCCTTGGCCGAAGCCGTCCAAGCCAACACAGCCGCCAACAACACCATCACCAGCGCCGCTGAATGGTGCGCGGCGTGCGACGCCGCCACCCTCAACCAGACGGCGCAACGGCTGGATTTGCCGCTGCTGGCCTGGGTCGCTTGATCCAATCAGCGGATCAAGCGTTGAGCAGATCCACTTCAAACACCAAGGTGGCGTTGGGCGGAATCACGCCACCGGCGCCGCGTGCGCCGTAACCGAGCTGAGGCGGGATCAGCAACACGCGGGTGCCGCCTTCTTGCATGCCTTGCACGCCTTCATCCCAGCCAGCGATCACCATGCGCGCGCCCAGATTGAAGACAAAGGCTTGGCCCCGGTCCTTGCTGGAGTCGAACTTGCGGCCCCGATGGTTGGTTTGGGTGGGGTCGTACAACCAGCCGGTGTAATGCACCGACACGGGACGGCCCGCTTTGGCCACCGCACCGCTGCCGGTCACGGTGTCTTCGTATTGCAAGCCAGAAGGCGTGGTCGTCATCGTCATTCGAGTTACCTCACAAGAATCAAAAAAGGTCGCGCATCATGCCATCGCGCCAGACGTTCACGGCCTGAGCCAACCATGTCCCCACCGTGGCTGCGGGCGGAACGACCAAGGCGAGATGAGCGGCAGCGGCCTGCAAAACCACCAACGGCGCAGACGTATCCACCGCCTGCGCCCCGTTTTGCTTGGACAGTTTGTCGCCATCGAGCCCAAGCACCAACGGCAGATGCGCATAGCGCGGTGTCGGCAACCCCAGACAACGTTGCAACCAGATCTGCCTTGGGGTGTTATCGACCAAGTCTTGGCCCCGTACCACGTCGGTGATGCCTTGGGCGGCGTCATCGACCACCACCGCCAGCTGATAGGCCCAAAGGCCATCGGAGCGCTTCAGCACAAAGTCGCCCACCTCGCGGCTGAGGTTTTGTTGACGAGCACCCAAGCGCCGGTCGTGCCAGTCGATGCAAATCGCCTCGCCAGCCGCCTCACTCGCCGCCTGACCCGCCCCATCGACGGTACGTAAGCGCCACGCCACCGGGCTATCCTCGGCCACAGCACGACCCCGACAAGTACCCGGATACACCCACTCCCCATGCCGGGAAGGCTCACGTCCCGCCGCTTGCAGCGCCAGCAAAATGCTTTTGCGCGTACACCCACACGGGTAAGCCAAGCCTTGAGCGCGCAACCGATCCAGGGCCGCTTGATACAAGCCAGACCGCTGGCTTTGCCAGACCGGCGGCTCGTCCGGGATCAAACCGCAGGCGGCGAGCTGCGCCAAGATGAGGCGATCCACCCCAGGCTTGCAACGCGGCCCATCGACGTCCTCGATCCGCACCAACCATTGGCCGCTCGCCGCACGGACATCGAGCCATGAGGCCAACGCCGCCACCATGGAGCCCGCATGCAAAGGGCCGGTGGGGGATGGTGCAAAACGACCGCGCATCAGCCCTTCACCTTCAGCGTCAAAACAGCCCTTGAGCGTGTTGATCAAGCAGCGCTTGACGGGTGCGCGGGCGCTCCAGCTGCTGCAACCACCACGTCAAAGCCCGACCATGCATGGCGCTACGTCGCCAAGCGTAATGCAGATAAGACGCCTCCGCCGGCGTCTCGGTGGGCACGAGCACCAGCCTTCCAGAGGCAAGATAAGGGCGCACCAGCGGCTCGGGCAGCCGGCCGCAACCGAGGCCTCGCAGCTGCGCTTCCAGCTTGGCCGCTAACGAGGGCACGCTGAGCACGTCCTGCCCGGCTTGAATGCCGAAGGTGTGGGGTTCAAGATGCTGCGCGGTATCGGCAATCGCCACGATCCGGTGGGTTAACAGCACTTCTGAGCGGATCGGCCCGGCCACCTTGGCCAAAGGATGATGCGAGGCCACCACCAGCACCATCTTGACCGACCCCAGCACCGCCGTCTGAATGTCTTCGACCGCCGCCACCGGCGGCTGCACCCCGATGGCCAAGTCCACCGCCCCGCTCAACAGGGCTTCCCACGTGCCGTTGAGCACTTCGTTGCGCAGCTTGAGCCGCGTCGGTGGGGCTGCATCTTCGAGCGCATAGAAACTTTCCATCAAATCGAACAACGCGGTCGGTGCCACGATGCCGTCGAGCGCAATCGACAACTCGGGCTCCCAGCCGGTGGCGACACGCTGCACGCGGTGCGCCACGGTGTGCATCTGCTGCAAAAGCCGCCGCCCTTCGCGCAGCAATTCATGCCCCGCGTCCGTCAACTGGGCCTGACCCCGTCGATCAAAGAGCAACGCATCAAGGGCCAGTTCGAGCTGTTTGACGTTGTAAGTCAGGGCGGACGGCACCTTGCCCAGCTCACGAGCCGCCGCCGCAAAACTGCCGGTACGGGCGATGGCATCGACCATCTCAAGCGCTTCCGGGGTCAAGGCCAGATGGCGAGCGGTCAGGCTAGGCGGCTTGGAAAGGGCTGGTGACACGGGCGTGACCTCTGTAACAAAAAACGCGAATCGTCGCAGACATTCAGAACACCCATTGTCAATGCAAGGTCAAACACCCGGCACGAACTGTGGCTAAAAGCACACTGCGGTGGGTTTTGGTCCGGCAAAAGCAGGCCAAGTCAGCGGTGGATTGCGCAGAACTGTGCGATTCCGCACGAGGCTGGTTTTCGTTACATCCCTCACACCGAAAGGAATCAGAGTTCACCTCGTTACAGTGGCTTTTCCATGAAATCAGCCGCGCCGAGGCGTTTAACCCTTCTATTGTTATGGCTTCTTAGCGCCTGTGGCGGTGCCAGCGGCGGTGACCCCGCGCCCGTCGCCAAGCTGGTGCTTTCTGAGCTGGATGTATTGCGTGCGCAGATCGTCCAGCAAGAACAACAAGTTCGCACCTTGGCGATCGCCGCTCCTTGCAACAGTCATGCCGAGTGCCGCATGCTCGCCATCGACCCCCAAACGGGCTGCTCGGTGCCCGCCTCCATCCCTTACTCGTTGCGCACGACCGATGCCGTGGTGATCGGCAATGCGGCCTTTGATCTGACCCAACTCAAGCAACGCCTCTGGACGCAGGAACACCCTGGTATCGCTTGTCCAGCGGTGATCTACCCCCTGCCCAACGCCCTGTGCGTCAACACGCTTTGTGTCGCCGGGCCCGTGCCCTGACAAAATGGGCGCATGACCCGCCCCACCCACGCCCCCGTTTTCGTTCACCTGCGTACCCACACCGAGTTTTCCGTCGTCGATGGCACCTTGCGCATCGACGAGATGGTCAAGACTGCTGCCAGCGATGACCAGCCGGCCTTGGCCATCTCGGACCTCAGCAATCTCTTCGGTGCCATCAAGTTCTATAGCAGCGCCCGCAAATCGGGCGTGCAGCCCATCTTGGGGGCCGACCTCTGGCTGGAACCCGACCCGGCCAGCGCTGATCCGCGCCAAGCCAGCCGCCTGCTGCTCTTGGTCCAAGATCGTCAGGGCTACCTGAATCTGTGCGAGCTGATCTCACGGGCTTGGATCCAGAACGTGCAGCGCGGCAACCAAGCCTGGGTCAAGTGGTCGTGGCTGGAAGAGCTCAGTGGCGGGCTGATCGCGCTCTCAGGGGCGCAGATGGGTGCCATCGCGCAAGCTCTTGGGGTGCAAGACAACGTGCGGGCCACCGAGCTGGCCCAGCGGCTGGCGGCTCTTTTCCCGCAGCGCTTCTACATCGAGCTACAACGCGCCGGTCTTCCGGGGCAGGAGGCCTATGTCCGCGCTGCCGTGCCGTTGGCCGCCGAGCTGGGCCTGCCGGTTGTCGCCACCCATCCAGCCCAGTTTCTGAGCCCGGATGATTTTGACGCCCACGAAGCGCGGGTCTGCATCGCTGAGGGCGAGACCATCGCCAACCCCAAGCGCATCAAACGCTTCAGCCGTGAGCAGCATTTCAAAAGCCAAGCCGAGATGGCCGAGCTGTTTGCTGATCTGCCCTCGGCCTTGGCCAACACACTCACCATCGCTCAGCGCTGCCACCTCAACTTGGTGCTGGGCAAGCCGCAGCTACCCAACTTCCCCACCCCGCAACTCAGCGACGGCTCCTTCATGCCGATGGCGGATTACTTCCGTCAGCTCTCGGTCGAAGGCTTGGAGCAGCGCTTGGCCTTGCTCTACCCTGATCCTGTCCGCCGTGACAAGGAACGCCCACGCTACGCCGAGCGGTTGGAATTCGAGATCGGCACGATCTTGAAGATGGGCTTTCCGGGTTATTTCCTGATCGTGTCCGACTTCATCCGCTGGGCCAAAGCCAACGGCTGCCCGGTCGGTCCGGGCCGGGGCTCAGGCGCAGGCTCGCTGGTGGCCTACGTGCTCTCGATCACCGATCTCGATCCGCTGCACTACAACTTGCTGTTCGAGCGCTTCTTGAACCCGGAACGGGTTTCGATGCCTGACTTCGACATCGACTTCTGCCAAGGCAACCGCGACCGGGTGATCGACTACGTCAAGGACCGCTATGGCCGCGCAGCCGTGAGCCAGATCGCCACCTTCGGCACCATGGCGGCCAAGGCGGCGCTGCGCGACATCGGCCGCGTGCTGGGCATGGGTTACGGCCATGTGGATTCGATCGCCAAGCTCATCCCAGCCCCGCCGGGCAAATCGGTGACCTTGGCGCGCGTGCCCGACGAGCCCGAAAGCGGTCTGATCTACGCCCGCAAAGAAGCGCCTGAGTTGGAAGAGCGCGAGAAGAACGAAGAAGAAGTGGCTGAGTTGCTGAGCTTGGCGATGCGGGTCGAAGGCATGGTGCGCAACATCGGCATGCACGCCGGCGGCGTGCTGATTGCGCCGGGCAAGATCACCGACTTCTGCCCGCTCTACCAGCAGCCCGGCAGCGACTCGGCGGTGAGCCAGTTCGACAAAGACGACGTCGAAGCCATCGGCTTGGTGAAGTTCGACTTCTTGGGGCTGGCGACCCTCACCATCTTGGAGCTGGCCAAAGACTTCATCGTCAGCCGCCACGCTGAGCAGAAAAACTTTGCCTTCGAGACCATCCCGCTCGATGACGCCCGGGTCTACAAGTTGTTCTCCGATGGCCTCACCGAGTCGGTCTTTCAGTTTGAATCCGGCGGCATGCAGCGCATGCTCAAAGACGCCAAACCCAGCCGGCTCGAAGACCTGATCGCCCTGAACGCGCTCTACCGCCCCGGCCCGATGGACCTGATCCCAAGCTTCGTGGCCCGCAAGCACGGCCGCGAAGTGGTCGAGTACCCGCATCCGCTGGTCGAAGGCGTGCTGGCCGAGACCTACGGGATCATGGTCTACCAAGAACAGGTGATGCAGACCGCGCAGGTGCTGGGCGGCTACAGCTTGGGCGGCGCGGACATGCTGCGCCGCGCGATGGGCAAGAAAAAGGCCGAGGAGATGGCCGAGCATCGGGCGATCTTCCGCAAAGGTGCCGCAGGCAAAGGCATCAACGAGACCAAGGCCGACGAGGTCTT
>NZ_JBYSVC010000061.1:0-14741 GCF_057922285.1 Leptothrix toolikensis (SeqCode) | reverse complement strand
ACGTGCTGGCGCAGTTGCAGCTGCAAGCATTCGCTCAAGTTACGTGCCCCCACCCCCGTGGGCTCCAGGCTCTGCAACCAATGCAAGGCGCAGCGCAGCTGATCCATCAAGGCTTCGCGCAGCGCTTGGGCGTCTTCAAACGACAAAGCGGCCGTCGCGTCTTGCAGCAGCAAGCCCTCCCAAAGCCGGGTGTGAATCTCTTCGAGCGGGTCGGCCAGATAGCCGTCGTCGTTGAGCGACTCGATCAGCGCTTCGACCAAAAAAGCCTCTTCGGCCGAAAGCCGCAGGCCCGCCACCTGCACGCGCAAATGGTCGGCCAGCGAGGCGCTCGCCGCTGTGCGTTCGCGCCAGTCGTCGGCGTCTTCATCGGTGCCAGAACCGGCTTGGCGCAGGCTGGGCAGATCGGCGATGCCGTCGAAATCGTCTTGCTCGGTGCCGTTTTCCCAGTCGTCGCGCGCCGTCACACCTTGGTCGAGCTGATCAAGACGCGGCGTGTCCGCTTCGGTACTTTCATCACGCGGGCTCACCCGCTCGGGCAAGGCGGAAGCTTCCAGGGACGGCAGCGAAGCGTCTTCTTCGACATCGAGGAACGGATTTTGTTCGAGCATTTGCTCGACCTCTTGCTGCAACTCCAGGGTCGAGAGTTGCAGCAGCCGGATCGACTGCTGAAGCTGCGGTGTCAGCGCCAGGTGTTGTGACAGGCGAACCTGGAGGGAGGCTTTCATCACCGCACCTTGCCACGCTTACATGCGGAAATGCTCACCGAGGTAGACCTTGCGGACTTCGGTGTTTTCAACAATCTCTGCGGGCGTGCCTTCGGCCAGCACGCTGCCTTCACTGATGATGTAAGCGCGATCACAAATACCCAGGGTTTCGCGGACGTTGTGGTCGGTGATAAGCACCCCGATGCCACGCGCCCGCAGGAAAGCGATATTGCGCTGGATCTCGATCACAGCGATCGGGTCCACACCGGCAAACGGTTCATCCAGCAAGATAAAACGCGGTTGCGTGGCCAAGGCCCGGGCGATTTCCACCCGCCGGCGCTCGCCGCCCGACAAGGCCAAGGCGGGGCTGTGGCGCAAACGCTCAATCGACAAATCGGCCAGCAAGCCATCCAAACGCTCGTTGACCTGCGCCGTGCTCAAGGCTTTACCGTTGGGGCCGTACTGCAACTCCAGCACCGCACGGATGTTGTCTTGCACCGACAGGCGGCGAAAGATCGAGGCTTCCTGCGGCAGATACGACAAGCCGAGCCGCGCACGCTGATGGATCGGCAAGTGCTCGACCGAGCGACCATCCAGCTCAATCGAGCCGGCATCGGCGCGCACCAAGCCGACGATCATGTAAAAACTGGTGGTCTTGCCTGCGCCGTTGGGGCCAAGCAAGCCGATGACCTCACCGCTGCCCACCGCCAGATGGACGTTCTTCACCACTTGGCGTGCGCCGTAGCGCTTTTGCAAGCCGTTCACCACCAAGCGGCTGGCGGGATTCACGCCCTCCTGTGGCCCGGTCAACGTCGATCCCCCTTGGGCACCGCAGGGGCTGAAGCCGCAGAGACCGCTGAAGCCGCTGGGGCTGCTTCACGCGGTGAAACCAGCCCGCGCACCCGGCCCCCCTTGACCCCCGCCGAAGACGCTGTGCCCAGCACTTCCCACACTTCGCGGTCATGGTCGTAGGCGATGGTGTGACCGGCCATCTCGTCGGCCAGCACCGCACCGCGCCAACGGCGCAGCACCGCTTGGCCCGATAACTTCACGGTGCCCGTGGTGGCGTCGTACTCCACCTGCATGGCTTGGCCCTCGACACGTTCGTCGCCCTCAAGGCTTTCGCGGCCTTCGCGCTTTTGCTCAAAGCGCGCGGGCACACCGTCTTGGCCCAAGGCGAGCACGTGCTCGCCTTGAGGGGTGGTACGCAACTCGACCTCGCCCGCGTGGATTTGCATCCCGCCTCGGCTGATCTCCACCCGACCGCTCAAGACCCGCAGCTTTTGCTTGTCGTCAATGCGCAATTGATCGGCCGAAAACAACAAGGCGGGCTGCCCGGCGTTGGCCGTTTTCTGCGCCCAGGCGGACCCTGCGCCCAACAGCATCAGCGCAAGCAAGCCGCTGCGAAGAGAAGACACCTTCCGACTCGTGCTCATCATCTCGATCAGCCGCCCTTGCGGATGCGATCAATCAGTTGATCGGCCAGCGTCAACACCCGCACCTGCTCTTCGGTCTCAGGCAAACCTGCACCCGCCATCGAGGGCGAGGTCAGGAAGCGGCCATGGATGCCCAGCGCTGGTACGCCGTCGATCTTGTAGGCCTCGGACAACTGCTTGCCTTGGCGCACCTTGGTCTGCACGCCAAAAGAGTTGTACATGTCGGTGAAGGCCTTGCGATCCAAGCCTTGAGCGACGACGAAATCAATGATGGCCTCAGGGCGATCCAGATGCGCCCCGTTTTGATGGATGGCTTGAAACACCTTGCGATGCACCGGCTCAACCTTGTCCATGGCTTCGAGCGTGGCGTAGAGCTTTTGCTGCGGCTCAAAAGCCGGTCGGAACGCCACGTGAACGCGCCTGAAGCTCACATCGGCCGGCAGCTTGCGCAGCCATTCCCCCAAGCTCGGCTCGAAAGCATTGCAATGCGGGCAGCCGTACCAGAAGAACTCGACCACCTCGATCTTGCCCTTGGGCACCGTCACCGGCAGCGGCTGGGCGAGGCGCTGATAGTGCCTGCCTTCTTGGAAGTTGCCTTGGGCAAAAGCAGCGACACCGTTCGATGCCAGCCATGTACCCACCACCCCTTGGGTGCTCTTGGCGATGAAGTTGCGACGATCCATGTTGAAAAATTCCTTTGCTCTTTGCATTGCACTGCTGGGGACAGCGCCTTAGCGCGGCACGGGGACCAAGGTGGCATCCCGATAGCCAGCCTCTGCGGCTTGACCGCGTACCGCTTCGGCTTCGTCACGGGCCTCAAAAGGCCCGATGCGCACCCGGTACACCGTTCGGCCGGTCTGTTCTCGCTCAGTCACACGTGCGGTCAGACCCGACATGGCCAGCTTGGCCCGTTGCTGCTCCGCATCCTCGTTGTGGGCATAGGCCCCGACTTGGATGTAGTACTGAAACGGATCAGGCCCAGCTTGGGCTGACACGGCACTGGCCGCACGCAACATCCAACCCCCGGCACTGGCCGCCACACCGACAGAACTCGCAGCGCTCGCCACCGAGGCCGCGACATAGCTCGCTGCCATACCGACCGCTGAGGCCGCTTTGCCATGGAGCTGCGTGTTCGGATCCCAATTGCGGTTCTTTTCAACTTCTGCCACGTCTTGCTCGGCGGTGCGCTGCGGCACTTTGTCCAAGAACGGCACGGGGGCCTTGGTGATGTAGATCGCCAGCACCAGGGCCACCGCCAAGCCAAGCAAGATGCCCAGCCCAAGCCCAAGCATGAAACCGTTGCGGCCCGCCTTCACTGTCTCTGTCATGTCGTCGATCCTTGCGTGGGTCACATCTTGCGTGGGGCGCTCACCCCAAGCAGCGCCAGCGCGGAGCGCAGCACTTGGGCGGTGGCAGCCAGCAAAGCCATACGCGCCCGGCTCAAGGCGGCGTCATCCACCAAGAAACGCTCGGCCGAGTAATAGCCGTGGAACAACCCGGCCAGATCGCGCAGGTAAAAAGCCACGTCGTGCGGTGCCAAATCGGCCGCCGCCCGCCCCAGCATCTCGGGGTAGTCGGCCAGCTTGTTCATCAAGGTGGCTTCGCTCGGTGCCACCAGCAGACTCAAGTCCGCTTGGGCCAAGGCCGCTTGATCGCCGCCCCGGGTTTGGCTCCATTGGTCCAACACCGAGCAGATGCGCGCGTGGGCGTACTGGACATAGAACACCGGGTTTTCGTCGTTCTTTTGCAGCGCCAAATCGACATCGAAGGTGTATTCGGTATCGGCCTTGCGGCTGATCAGGAAGAAACGCACCGCGTCCTTGCTGGTCCACTCGATCAAGTCACGCAAGGTCACGTAAGAGCCGGCGCGCTTGGAGATCTTGACCTCCTCGCCGCCGCGCATCACCCGCACCATGGTGTGCAGGATGTAATCCGGAAAACCCGCCGGAATGCCCAAGCCCGCAGCCTGCAAGCCGGCCCGCACCCGGGCGATGGTGCCGTGGTGGTCGGTGCCTTGGATGTTGATGGCGCGGGCGTAGCCCCGTTCCCACTTGGTGATGTGATAGGCCACATCGGGCACAAAGTAGGTGAAACCGCCGTCGGACTTGCGCATCACGCGGTCTTTGTCGTCACCGTAGTCGGTGGTGCGCAGCCACAGCGCACCCTCGTGCTCAAAGGTCTTGCCAGCCTCGCTCAGGCGCTGCACCGCCGCCGCCACGCGCCCGCTGGTGTAGAGGCTTGACTCTAGGTAGTAGTTGTCGAAGCGCACCCCGAAGGCTTTGAGGTCCAGATCCTGCTCGTGGCGCAGATAGGCCACGGCGAATTCGCGGATGTTGTCCAGATCCTGCGGATCACCCGAAGCGGTGAAGGTGCGGTCATCGGCCTCGACCGTCTTACCGGCCAGGTAGTCGGCGGCGATGTCAGCGATGTAGTCGCCGTTGTAGGCCGACTCCGGCCAGCCTGCGTCACCGGGCTTGAGGCCATCAATGCGCGCCTTGGTCGAAAGCGCCAAGGTTTGAATCTGCACCCCGGCGTCGTTGTAATAGAACTCGCGCAACACCCGCAGGCCTTGGGTCTCGAAGACGTTGCACAGCGCATCTCCCAGCGCCGCTTGGCGGCCGTGGCCGACGTGCAGCGGGCCGGTCGGGTTGGCCGAGACAAATTCGACCATCACGCCGCTGTCTTGGACCGGGGCGCGGCCAAAGGCGTCACCCTCGCCCAGCACCGAAGCGACCACGCCTTGGCGGGCGGCAGGCTTGAGGCGCAGGTTGATGAACCCCGGGCCGGCGATCTCCATCGCATCGACCCAACGCTCAAAAGCAGGCTTGGCCGACAAGGCGGCGATGAGCTGCTGCGCCAGCTCGCGCGGATTGCGCTTGAGCGGCCGCGCGAGCTGCATGGCGGCGGTACAGGCCAAGTCGCCGTGGGCGGCTTGTTTGGGGTTTTCGAAAGCGGGGGCGAGCGTGGAACCGGGCACCAGTTCAACCAGCGCCTCACCCAGCGCGGCAAGCAGTTCTTTTTTGGCTTGAATCATGCCGGGATTCTACGGGTCGGGTACAACGACGCTGATCATGAATACCTCGCCCATCCTTAGCTCCTCAGCCAGCTCCACCGCCCTGCCTGAGCGCATCGGCAAATATCAAGTCCTGCAACGCTTGGGTGAAGGGGCCACGAGCGAGGTTTTTCTCTGCCACGATCCGTTCAAAAACGAGGATGTGGCCATCAAGCGCATGCGCTTGCACATGCAAGGCAGCACAGTCGCCGACAACGTCTTCGAGCATTTTTTCGCCTCGGAAGCCGCCTTGGCAGGGCGACTCAACCATCCCAATGTCGTGCGCATCCACGACGCCGTGGCCGATCCCGGCGGAGCCTATCTGGTGATGGATTACGTGCCCGGTACGACGCTCAAAACCTATTGCCGCCCCGACCAATGGCTGCCGCTGGATCAGATCGTCGAAATCGGCTTTAAGTGCGCCATGGCCCTGAACTACTGTTTCCGCCAAGGGCTGATCCACCGTGACATCAAACCGGCCAACATCTTGGTGGTGGCGCACGACCAGCACATCGACGATGTGCGCATCAGCGATTTCGGCAGCGTCTTGAACCTACGCTCCGACGCCACGCAGGTGTTCCGGGTCGGCTCGCTGGCCTACATGTCGCCCGAACAACTCGACGGCGACGATTTGGACTGCCGCGCCGACATGTATGGCTTGGGCGCGGTGCTCTTTCATCTTCTTGCCGGCCGACCGCCCTTCATCGGTAGCAGTCAGGCGAGCTTGATGCATCAAGTTTGCTTTGATCCCGTCCCGAGCCTGATCGGCGTGCGCTCCGATGTCACCGAAGCCTTCGATACGGTGGTGCGGCGCGCCTTGGCCAAAAAAGCTGCTGATCGCTACGCCGACTGGGACCAATTTGCCGAGGCGCTCTCGGCGCTGGTGCGCAGCAGCCACACGGTGGGCGACAACACCTCGACCCAAGATGTGCTCGACTCAGAACGCTTCCATTTGCTGCGCAGCTTGGAGTTTTTTGTCGGCTTTGATGACGTGGCGCTGTGGGAAGTGGTGCGCCGCGCCCATTGGCAACGCTTTCGCCCCGGCACCACCCTGTCGCGCAAGGGTGAAACAGATCCAACCTTTCACATCATCGCCAGCGGTGCGGTCGAGATCTACCGCGAAGGCCAGCGCGTCGCCCATTTGGCCGCAGGCACCACGGTGGGTGAGATGGCCTACTTGGCACCGAACCCAGAAATGCGCGTGCGCAGCGTCGATGTGATCGTCACTGAAACCGCCACCACCATGTCCTTCACGCCCGAATCCCTCGCCCAACTCAGCGCCAGCTGCAAACCGCTGTTCGATCAGGCCTTTATCAAGGTGCTGGTGCGCCGCTTGCACGCCGCCCACGAAGCCCTGGCCCACCCGCGCCGGATTCTCTAAGGGCTGTGCGACACTGACGCAGACCCATTTTCATCACGCCCCATGCCCTATCTCTGGCTCAAAGCCCTGCACATCGTCTTCATCGCCAGCTGGTTTGCCGGGCTGTTTTACTTGCCACGCTTGTTCGTCAACTTGGCCATGGTGGAGCCCGACAGCCACGCTGAACGCGAACGGCTGCTGCTGATGGCGGCCAAGCTGCAACGCTTCTCACACGGGCTGATGCTGATCGCTTTGCTCAGCGGCCTGGGCCTGTGGCTGGGTTACGACCTCTGGTCGCTGCGTAGCGGACAAAACGGCCCGCACGCTTGGTTGCATGCCAAGCTGACGTTGGTGGCGGCGGTGGTCGGCTATCACGTCTACAACCAACGCCTGCTGGGGCAATTCAAACGCCAAACCAACCAGCGTTCGCACCGCTGGTTTCGGGTTTACAACGAAGGCTCGGTCTTGCTCTTTGCCGCCATCGTCGTGTTGGTGGTCATCAAACCGTTCTGAACATGGGCCGCCGCCATGGCCCTCACACCCGTCTCAACCCCTGAGCGCTATCACTCCTCGGCGTGGCCGGTGGCGTGGATCTGGATTGGCCTGATCGTCTACGCCAGCCTGCACCCGTTCAGTGGCTGGCGCTCCTCGACATCGGACTGGCTCAGTCTGCTGTGGCTGCCCAAGCCCCACTCTTCGCACTTTGACCTCTGGAGCAACCTCTTGGCCTATGTCCCGCTGGGCCTGCTGATGACGGTGGGCGGGTTGCGCGCGGGGGATCGTGGCAGGTGGGCGGCCCTCAAAGCCACGCTGGCTGGGTGCTTGCTATCGCTGTTGATGGAGTGGACCCAAAACTTCCTCCCCATGCGCGTGCCTTCGCGCCTCGACTTGGCCATGAACAGTCTGGGCACCTGCGGCGGCGCGCTCATCGCCTTGCTGCTCAACCGCGCCGGTTGGCTGTTGCGCTGGCAAACCTTGCGCGACGCTTGGTTGTTGCCCCATGGCACCGTGGGCATCGCCCTGCTGCTGTCTTGGCCGATTGCCCTGTTGTTTCCACCGCCCTTGCCCTTGGGGATGGGCCAAGGCCTGAGCCACTTGAGCGAAGCCGTCATCGAGCTGCTGGCCGATACCCCTTGGGCCGACTGGGTGCCGCAACCTTTGCCCAGCGATGGCATGACCCTCGGCACAGAAATGGTCGCCATCGCCTTGGGGGTGCTCGCCCCTTGCTTTGTCGCCTTTGAGATGAGCCGCAGCCTGCGCCGGCGCTTGGCCTTGATGGTGGCCCTGATCAGCGCAGGCCTGATGGCCACCACTTTTTCTACGGCCCTCAATTTCGGCCCGGACCATGCCTTGGCTTGGATCACCCCTGCCGTGCCGTCAGGCCTCGGCTTGGGTCTGCTTTTGGGCGCAGGCCTGGCTTGGTTACCGCGCCGCTTGGTCGCGGCCATCGGCCTGATTGCTCTGACGCTTTTGATCGATTTTGTGAACCAAATCCCCAACGACCCCTATTTCGCCCTCAGCTTGCAAAGCTGGGAACAAGGGCGCTTTATCCGCTTGCACGGCGTGGCCGAATGGCTGGGTTGGGGCTGGCCTTTCGCGGCGATGGCTTTTTTGATCTACCGCCTTGCGGGCGGGGCTGAAATCGCGCATTCGGCGACTGCGGCAGCACCGACCTTTCTACAATCGCGCCATGAACACCCTCCCCACGGCCCCACCGGCTGAATCCACGCCTTATTACCCACACCACATCTTTTTCTGCCTGAACCAGCGCGATAGCCAAGCGTGCTGTGCAGACCAAGGCGCAGAGGCGGCCTTCGAACACTGCAAGATGCGCGTCAAGGCCGAAGGCCTCGCCGGTCCCGGCCAAGTCCGCGTCAACCGGGCGGGCTGTTTGGACCGCTGCGCGGGTGCCCCCGTGGCAGTGGTCTACCCCGAAGGGGTTTGGTACACCTTTGTGGACAAGGCCGACATCGACGAGATCATCGACAGCCACCTCAAAAAGGGCCAAATCGTCGAACGTCTCTTGCTGCCTGATGACGTCGGACATTGAACGCCGGCGTCACCCAAGCCCCCCAGATATCCCATGAACGCGCATACCCAACGCCTGCTTTGCCCCGGTCCGGTCGGGCTGATTGAGTGCGCCTTGGACATACCCGCCGCCAGCACAGCGCGGCGCGGCGTGGCCGTGATTGCCCATCCGCATCCGCTGTTTGGCGGCACGATGGACAACAAGGTGGTGCAAACCGTGGCGCGTGCGTTGCTGCAACTCGGCTACAGCTGCGTGCGCTTTAACTTCCGGGGCGTGGGGGCCACCGAGGGTAAGCACGCCGAAGGTCTGGGCGAATGTGAAGACATGCTGGCCGTGATCGCCGCGCACCGCATGCCGAACGTGCCGCTGGTCTTGGCCGGTTTTTCTTTCGGGGCCTACGTCACCACCTTGGCCGCCGAAAAGCTCAGCGGCGACGACCAAGCCGAGCGACTGATCCTCGTCGGCCCCTCCACCCAGCGCGCCACCCCGGCCAACGTCCCCGCCAACACCTTGGTGATCCACGGCGAAACCGACGAGGTCGTGCCGCTCAGCGCCACCCTCAATTGGGCTCGCCCCCAACACCTGCCGGTGGTGGTGATGCCCGGCGTGGGTCACTTTTTTCATGGTCAATTGCCCCAGCTGCGCGACGTGATCGTGCGCAGTTGGCACGCCCCATCCCAAGCTCTGCTTGCTTCGCCTTTGCCGCCCCGATGAATCGTCTCCTGATCCTTTGCCTGAGCCTCTTGATGGGCCTCGTGTGTGTGCCCACCAGCCATGCCCAAGCCCTGCAAGCCCCAGAAATCGCGGCCCGCGCTTACGTGCTGCTGGATGTGACCGCTGGTCAAGTGTTGGCCAGCCGCGAAGCCGACACCGCCGTCGAGCCAGCTTCGCTCACCAAGCTGATGACCGCCTACTTGGTCTTCCAAGCCTTGGAGCAACATCAACTCACCTTGCAACAAGAACTGGTGGTCTCAGAGCGCGCTTGGCGCACCGGCATGACCGAGTCCTCGCGCATGTTCATCCAAGTGGGTACGCGGGTGGCGGTCGAAGACTTGATCCGGGGCATGATCATCCAAAGTGGCAATGACGCCACCGTCTTGCTGGCCGAAGCGGTTGGCGGCTCGGTGGAAGCCTTTGTCGAGCGCATGAACCGCCAAGCCTTGGCCTTTGGCTTGAAGAACACCCAGTTCAAGAACCCGGAAGGCTTGCCAGCGGCAGGTCATGTCAGCACCGCGCGCGAGCTGGCCATCATCGCCGCCCGGCTGCTGACCGATTTCCCCGAGCGGGTCGGTTACTACCGGCAAAAGGAATTCACCTACAACAAAATCACCCAAGGCAACCGCAACTTGCTGCTTTGGCGCGACCCAAGCGTCGATGGCCTCAAGACCGGCTACACCGACGCCGCCGGCTACTGCCTGATCGCCAGCGCCAAGCGCGACTTGCCCAACGGGGCGCGCCGGCTGATCTCGGTGGTCTTGGGCGCAGCGTCTAAGGAAGCGCGTGCCAATGAGAGCCAGAAGCTGCTCAACTGGGGCTACGCCAACTTCGACATGATCAAGTTGTTCGATGCCCGCCAGACGATCAGCACCGCCCCAGTCTGGAAGGGTGCCAAGTCCACCGCCCTGCTCGGCTCCCTCACCCCGGTCTACGCCTTGGTGCCCCGAGGGATGGGCCAACAGATCAAAACCGAACTGACCCGCACCGATCCGCTCATCGCGCCGCTAGAAGTCGGTCAACGCATCGGTGTGCTGAAAATAAGTGCCCCCGGTCAGCCCACCGCTGAAGTGCCGCTCACGGTCATCGAAGCCGTGCCGGTGGCTGGTGTGGTGGGCCGTTTATGGGATAGCCTGCGACTGTTCCTGAAGTAAACCGTACGACCACCGCGTACAAAACCATCGGTCCTGAGGAGGAAAGCGTCATGCCTGCCACGAAAGTCATCCTGAACGACAGCCCCTGCTACCTCAACGGGGCGTGGTGTACCTTGGGTACCGCGCAGATTTCCGTCCTCGACCGAGGTTTCCTTTTCGGTGACGGCATCCATGAGGCGCTGGCTGTTCATGCGCTGCGGCTGTTTCGCTTTGACGCTCACATGGCCCAGCTAGAACACGCCTTGGCCGTGGCCCGTATCCCCAACCCCTTTGACCGCGCGGGCTGGCTGGCCTTGCTGCGTGAGCTCATCAGCCGGGCGGGTGGTGCCGAACAGCGCCTGCACATCCACGTCACGCGGGGCCGGGCCTTGCAGTCGCACGACTTGCAACCCAGCTTGGTGCAAGGCCTACCCCCCAGCGTGTTCCTGATGAGCGAGCCCGCTTCAACCCCCAGCGCCGAGATGCGCCATCACGGCGTGGCCTGCATCACCGCCCCGGACTTTCTCTGGGACCGCCGTGACATGGGCTCAACCTCCCTCTTGGGTCACTTCATGGCGCATCAATTGGCGCATGACCAAGGAGGGGTCGAGACGATCTTGCTGCGCGATCACGGCCATGGCCGGGTGGATGTCACCGGCGGCGCGCTCGCTGATGTCTGGATCGTGTTTGAAGATGCCTTGATCGGCGGCCCGACATCGGTGTATCGCCCCGGAGATACGCCGGTCGATGGGCTGCGTGAACTGGCCGAAAACGCGGGCATCGCTTGCCATCTGCGCCCCATCACCGCCACCGAACTACACAGCGCCAGCGAGATTTTGCTCAACCACACGGACCGCGAACCGCTGGCCGTCACCCGCCTCGACGGCGAGGCGGTGGGACACGGCACGGCACGGGGTCGCCCCGGTCCGGTCTATGCCCGTTTGGCGCAGGCTTACCGCCAAGCCCACATCGAACAATCCCTTGACGTTGCCCCATGAGTACCCAGAACTGCATCTCCCCCGAACAGTCGCCGATCAAATACCCTTGCGCTTTTCCCATCAAGGTGATGGGGCCCCAAGTGGCGGGTTTTGCCGAAACCATTGCAGCGGTGGCGCGCCAATTTGATGCCGGGTTTGACCCGGCGACGATGGAGCAACGCCCGAGCAGCCAAGGCACCTATCTCGGTCTGACGATCACGATCCACGCTACCAGCCGCGAGCAACTCGACGCGCTTTACCGCGCCTTGACCAGTCATCCGATGGTGAAGTACGTGCTTTGAGGGTGGGTTAGATGCCCCACCACCACGTGATCACGCTCTTGGCGATGAAGCCGACCATGCCGAAGGCCAGCACGACGAAGAGAATGAAGGTGCCAAACTTGCCCGCCTTCGATTGATAAGCGAGGTTGCCGACGATGAACAACATGTAGAGGATGAAGGCACCCACCCCAAAGGTCATGCCGAAATCGGTGATTTGCTCTTCAGTGAAACCAAACATGACGGGGCTCTGGGAAAGATGAAGGGGGCGATGATAAAGCCCCTCGTTCAGCCTGGGTATCGTGCCAAACCCGCTTAAGCCTTGCTGATGAGCGCCAAGCGGGCCAAGCCGGACTCCAAGTCCCGGCCAACCCAGCGATCCAAGGCCAAACCGAACCAACGCATCATCGGGTTGTGCCCCAGCTCCGCATCGAGGCTCCACGTGATCCGTGTCCCCAGCGGCATGGGCTCCAATCGAAAAGCCCCTCTAGCTTGCGAGCCCATATCCACCCACGTGAGCGTGTAGGTCAATAGCTTGGGCGACTCTGCCGCGTCAAATCGCACCTTCAAGGTGGGATTTTTGCTGGACCATGGCGACCAAGTCGTCCATTGCTGCGGATCGGCAATCAAACCCCAGACCCGTTGCACAGGTGCCGAAATATCGAGACTGCGCTCCACGTGGCGGTGGCTCGGCAACAAAAACGCCAAGCCCACAAAGATCCCGAGCAAAACGATCATGGCTTTCAAGACGTTGAACAACCAAAGCATGAGAGGACTCCTTGGGATCAAAGGTAACAAAATGGTAACTTGTTACAATCTAATCGCCTCGGCTGCATCTGGCAAGAGAAATGCGCTGTGCTTACCCTCGTCACACCCCGAATAGGGTGTCGGTGGTGGGTGTCGGGGTTTTACCGAGGCCCTATGTCAAAAGAGGAAACGCACACCGGCAGTTTTTCTTGCAGCAGCCGCAAGACCTCCCGACGTACCGGCCGCTCGAAAGCCATTTGCCAATGGCCGCACCCCGACAGCGACAAGACCTTGGCATCCGGCAAGATCCCCAAGGACAAGGGCAGCAAGGTGACATCGGCATCGCTATGCACACACACGAAGCGACTGCGCCAGCCCACGGTCTCCTGAGCGGCCAAATCGGCCAACCACTCACTGCCCGGGCTCAACTGGCGGACTTTGCAGCTCCAGCCCCAAGCGGTCAGCGCAGAGCCCTGATGTGGGCAAGCCACCGTCACCACCGCATGCACCCTTTCCGTGGCCAAGACGGCCGACATGCCTTGCCGCCGCTGCCAGCGCCACCAAGCGCGCACCGCCACGCCCCCCATGCCGTGGGTGACCACCAAAGGCGATAAACCTGTGCTGGCTTCCAAGGCTTCGACCGCCAGCTCGATTTGGGGGGCATAGGCTTCGATAGAGCCGATCACTGGATCCAAGCTCACGCTCATGCTGGCATGACCGCGCCGATGCAGGGCCTCCTGCCATTCGGCCCAAAACCCCCGATTGCTGCCGTAGCCATGGACGAAAAGCACGCCGCGCAAGCCGGGGTAGCTGCGTGCATCGGGCTGGTCTTTTTCCTTGAACGGCAAGCGCCAGCAAAACAAGCGCAACCACCAGCGCACTTCCATCCACCCGATGTGGGCCCATGTCCAAGACCGTGAGGCCAGCGCAGGCTCTTGGTGACGCCACCGAACGGCCGACCACGCCACCACGCCCCCGATCAGCCAGACCGGCGCGAGCCCCACCCCCAGCATCGCGACCATGGCCCAAACACCACCCATCTGCGTCCCGACCACCCATCCGGTCAACAAGCACAACCCCAACCAAGTCGTCAAAGCCAGTCGCAACAAGGGGACTGAGCCCAAGCGTATGTTTAGTGTCATGGAGAAACGCGACACCTCTGAATGAGGGATCACGGTGTATTTAGTTTAACTGGGCATCATGGAAGCTCATCCGGGTCCAAAATTCCCTGACGCTAGGAAAACCCCCGAGAGATCGCCACCCGACAAAGACGAACAATCCCCCACCGAAGCGGCCTAAGCCGCCGGCCTTGCCTGGAGAGAGACATCATGAACACCATCGCCCGCAAACCTTGGCTGAGCCAGTACCCCGTCGGCGTTCCCGCTGAGATTGATCTTTCAGGCTACACGAGCTTGGTGGATCTGCTCGAAACCGCCTTCCGAGAACATGCTCCGCTGGAGGCTGCATCGTTCATGGAACAGTCTTTCCGCTATCAAGACATCGACAGCCACTCGATGGCTTTGGGCGCTTGGTTGCAAAGCTTGGGGCTGCCCAAGGGCGCGCGGGTGGCACTGATGATGCCCAACGTGCCGCAGTATTTGGTCGCGATTGCAGCGGTGCTGCGCGCGGGCTACACGGTGGTCAACGTCAATCCGCTCTACACCCCGCGTGAGTTGGAGCATCAACTCAAAGACTCGGGCTCGGACGTCATCATCATTCTTGAGAACTTCGCCCACACCTTGGCGCAAGTCATCGACCACACCCCCATCAAGCACGTGATCTTGGCCGCCATGGGCGACATGCTGGCCTTCCCGCGCAAGCAGTTGGTGAACTTTGTCGTGCGCCATGTGCGCAAGCTGGTGCCCGCCTTCGATCTGCCCTCCAGCAGCCAGCGGCAGGTGATTCGCTTCAACACCGCCTTGGCCCAAGGCCAACACAAAACCCTGACGCGCCGGGCCATCGGGCTCGATGACATCGCCTTCTTGCAATACACCGGCGGCACCACCGGCGTGTCGAAGGGTGCCGTGCTGCTGCACCGCAACGTGCTGGCCAACACGCTGCAATGCGAAGCCTGGTTTCGGCCACGCATCGACGCCATCGGCCACCGGCATCTGACGATGGTCTGCGCGCTGCCGCTGTATCACATCTTCGCGCTGACGATCTGCTACTTCATCGGCTGCCGGCTGGGATGCAGCAATGTCCTGATCCCCAACCCGCGCGACATCCCCGGCTTGGTCAAGACGCTCAGCAAGCACCGCATCAACATGTTCCCGGCCGTGAACACCCTGTTCAATGCGTTGGTGAACCACCC
>NZ_JBYSVC010000060.1:0-15187 GCF_057922285.1 Leptothrix toolikensis (SeqCode) | reverse complement strand
ACGATCGCGCCTTCGCGCAGGGTTTCGAGCAGCTTGGCGCGTTCTTCGCCCATCGAAGCTTCCACCACAGCACGGCGTGACAACACGACGTTGTTGCGCTTGCGGTCGAGCTTGATGACCTTGAATTCCATGGTCTTGCCCTCGTACGGGCTCATGTCCTTGACCGGACGCGTATCAAGCAGTGAGCCCGGCAAGAAGGCGCGGATGCCATTGACCAACACGGTCAGGCCGCCCTTGACCTTGCCCGACACGGTGCCGGTGACGAAGTCGCCCGATTCCAGCGCCGTTTCCAGCGACAGCCACGAAGCCAAACGCTTGGCTTTGTCGCGCGACAAGATGGTGTCGCCGTAGCCGTTTTCGATGGCGTCGATCGCCACCGACACGAAGTCGCCCACTTGGACTTCGAGTTCACCTTGGTCGTTCTTGAACTCATCCAAAGGCACATAGGCCTCGGACTTCAGGCCGGCGTTGACCACCACAAAGCTGTGTTCAACACGCACGACTTCAGCGGAGATGACCTCGCCGGTGCGCATGTCAGCGCGTTGCAGAGATTCCTCGAAGAGGGCGGCAAAGGACTCCATGGCCGAGCCGGCCATTGCTGCTTGAGACATCGGAAACTTTCTAACCGGCCATGCCGGCATACGGACCACAAGTCACCCACAAAGGGGACCCATGGGGGGTTCAGGTTGAAGAACCGGTGCCCGATATATGCCTTGCGGCACGGCAGGAGGACACCGGACCCACACACGTCGCCGTTACTGAAACGACGCCGGACGGCGCTGCTGCCACCAAGCCAAGACCTGATCCACCGATGCTTCGATGCTCAGGGCCGAGTTGTCCAACAACAACGCCTCTTCGGCGGGTTGGAGGGGAGCAACTGCGCGCGTTCGATCGCGTGCGTCACGAGCTTCCAAATCCGCCCGAAGGGCCGAGAGGTTAGCAGGAAATCCTATGGAAATCAATTGCTTATAGCGGCGTTCAGCGCGCGCTGTGGGCGTGGCGGTCAGAAAGACCTTGAGCGCCGCATCGGGGAAAATCACCGTGCCCATATCGCGACCATCGGCCACCAAGCCGGGTAACCGCCTTGAGCGGTGCTGCAAATCGGTCAAGGCAGACCGCACCGCCGGCCACGCAGAAATCTTCGAGGCCATGACACCGATGCTTTCTTCGCGCAGCCGGTCACTGACTTCGTGGCCATCAAGGTAGAGGCGCGTGCCCTCGAAGCGCAGCTCAAGCCCCTCGGCCACACGGGCCAGGCCCGCTTCGTCCTCGGCCAAGACGCCTTGCATCTGTGCAGACAAGGCCGTCACGCGGTACAGCGAGCCCGAATCGAGGGTGTGATAGCCGAGGCGCTGGGCCACCGCCGCCGCCAACGTGCCCTTGCCCGACGCGGTCGGGCCGTCCAAAGTCAGCACGGGGATCTGCGCTGGCGCAGTGGCCACCAAATCAAAAAAGGCTTCGAAGTAATCCGGGAACGTCTTGGCCACGCATTTAGGGTCAAGGATGCGCACCGGCACCGACTCGCCTTGGGCCGCGAGCAGCGGATTAAACGCCGCCAAAGACAAGCACATCGCCATGCGATGGTCGTCATAGGTGTGAATCGCCGCCGCTTGCAGCCGTTTGGGCGGGATGATGACAATGAAATCTGCACCCTCTTCGACCTCGGCCCCAAGCTTGCGCAACTCCGTAGCCATGGCTGCAATGCGGTCAGTCTCCTTGACACGCCAGCTTGCGATGTTGGTCAAAACGGTCGGGGCATCGGCATACAGCGCCATCACCGCCAAGGTCATGGCCGCATCAGGAATGTGGTTGCAGTCAAGCGTAACACCGCGCAAGGGCCAGATGCCGCGACGAACTTCCAGCCAATTGGGTCCGCTCGTGATCTGCGCGCCCATGGCTTGGGCCGCTTCGATGAAGCGAATGTCGCCTTGGATGGATTCGGTCCCCACTCCTTCGATACGCACCGGCTCTGTCACGGCCGCCAAGGCCCCGATGGCGATGAAGTAAGAGGCCGAAGAGGCATCGGCTTCGACATGCACCCGGCCCGGCGTGCGGTAGCGGCTGCCAGCGGGAATGGTGAAACGCTGCCAACCCTCACGCTCGACACGGATACCAAAGCGCGCCAGCAAATTGAGGGTGATCTCGATGTACGGCTTCGAGATCAGCTCGCCCACCACCTCGATCACCACCGGCGCATGATCAGCCCCCAGCGGCAGCGCCAACAGCAAAGCGGTCAGGAACTGGCTCGACACATCGCCGCGCACTTGCACCGGCTCGCTCAAGTCAAGGCTGCCGCCGGCCAAACGCAGCGGCGGAAAGCCTTCTTTCCCCAAACAATCGACCACGCAGCCCAAGGCGCGCAACGCATCGACCAAGTCACCAATCGGGCGCTCGTGCATGCGCACCACGCCACGCACCGTGTAGTTGCCCCCCAAGCGAGCCGCCAAAACCGCCAAAGCGGCGGTTAGCGGGCGCATGGCTGTCCCGGCATTGCCAAGGAACAAATCGGCGCTTGCCACCGTCGGGCGGCCCGCCAAGCCGGTGATGCGGGTGATGCGCCCCTCGCGCTCAATCACGCAGCCTAGGGCCGTCAAGGCCGCCAACATCACATGGGTGTCGTCCGAGTCGAGTAGATCGACCAGCTCGGTCTGACCCTCACTCAACCCAGCCAGCAACAGCAGCCGATTGGAAATACTCTTGGAGCCTGGCAGGCGCACACAGCCGCCAGCCGAAGTCACTGCGGGAAGATCAAGAAAGGGAATCGCGTACATGCCTGGTGCGGCCAAAAACAAAGAGGAAACCGGTCAGCAAGGTGGTCAACGCTGACTGCCGGGACGAGAACTCATCTGCCAACTGGCGCGCGCGGTCGAAGCGTGGCGGATCAAGTCTTCAAGCGCTTCCAGATTGCCCGACTTGAGCACGTGCTCAAAGGCATCCAAGGCGTGCCGGAAACGCTGCGACTGCTTGAGCACCTCTTCGCGGTTGCTCATCAAGATGTCGCGCCAAACGGCCGGATCGCTGGCTGCGATGCGGGTGAAATCACGAAAACCCGGACCCGCCAAGGAGAGAAACTCCCGCCCTGCCGGCTGCGACACCATGGCATTGAAATACGCAAAGGCCAAGGCATGCGGCAGATGGCTCACGGCGGCAAAGGCAGCGTCGTGGTTCTCAGGCGTCATGCGCAGCACTTGGCAGCCGATGGCTGACCAGACATCGGTGGCGCGCTGGATTTGCTCCGGGTCGGTCTGCTGCAAAGGCGTCAGGATGACTTGGCGGCCTTGGTAAAGCGTGGCATCGGCATGCTCAACCCCCGAGACTTCTTTGCCGGCAATCGGGTGCGCAGGCACGAAGTTACGAATCTTGTCCTTCAGCACCCGGCGCGCCGCATCGACCACATCCCGCTTGGTCGAGCCGACATCCATAAACAGCGTCTTGCTGTCGCCCAGATGGCGAATGGCCTTGAAGGTCGCCTCGGTGGCCGAGACCGGCACCGCGAGCAACACCAAATCGGAACCAGAAACAGCCAGCAACGCGGACTCGGCGGCCACGTCGATGACGCCCATCTTTTTGGCCCGCTCGGTGGTCGAGGGCGATTTGCTGTACCCCACCACCCACTTGACCAGCCCGGCACGCTTGAGCGCCAGCGCAAAACTGCCGCCCATCAAGCCACAACCAATGACGCCAAGCTGTTTGAACATCTGATTTATCCGCAAATCCCGAGGTTGGAGGTCTCAGTGAACATCGATCGGGTAGGTTCCCAAAAGCTTGAAAAAAGCACACACCGCCCGAAGTTCTTTGAGGGCCGCTGTCACGGCAGGATGATCCGGATGCCCTTGGAGATCCATGTAGAAGTAATACTCCCACTGACCTGAGCGCGCCGGCCGCGACTCCAGCCGAGTCATCGAGACGCCATGATGTTTCAAGGGCACCAGCATGTCGTGAACGGCACCCGGTTGATTCACCACCGAAACCACCAAACTCGTGCAATCGTGCCCTGAAACGGCCGGGACCACCTGACGCTCGGGGTGCGCCACGATGGCAAAGCGGGTCCGGTTACTGGGATCGTCTTGGATAGCCGGCTCGACCACGTGCAAGCCCCACTCGCTGGCGGCCCGCTCGCTGGCCAAGGCCGCCAAACTGGGATCAAGACTCGCTAGACGCGCACCTTCGGCATTGCTCGACACTGGCCGACGCTCGACATGCGGCAAATGGGTGCTGAGCCAGCCATGGCACTGCGCCAAAGCTTGGGGATGCGCGCACACCGCCGTGATGTCTTGCAAAGCAGCCGCTCCGGTTTGTTTGCACAACAAGTTGTGGCGCACCGCCAAACTGGTTTCACCCACAATGAACAGCGGTGTGGTCAGAAACAAGTCCAGCGAGCGCGCCACGACGCCTTCGGTCGAGTTCTCGACCGGCACGACCCCAAAATCGGCCGCACCGGCGGTCGTGGCCCGGAACACCTCGTCGATGCTGGGGCACGGCACGCGCACGATGGAGGCACCGAAATAGCCCAACGCAGCTTGCTCACTGAAGGTGCCCGCCGGCCCGAGATAGGCCACCCGGATGGGTGTTTCCAAAGCTCGGCAAGCACTCATGACCTCGCGCCAGATCGGCGCAATGCTGTCGCTCTTGATGGGGCCTGCATTGATCGCCTTGAGCCCATCAATGACCTGCGCTTCACGTTCGGGCCGGAAAACCACCGAGCCCTCGTGCTTCTTGACCTCACCCACCGTTTGCGCCAGCTGAGCCCGTCGGTTCAGCAGCGCCAGCAATTCAGCATCGACTTGATCGATCTGCTGGCGTAATTCGGCCAGCGTGGGCAAGGACATGGGCAAATCAGCCATTCGACACCGTAAATTCACGCATATAAGCCACCAAGGCGCGCACCCCCTTGACGGGCATGGCGTTGTAGATCGAAGCACGCATGCCGCCCACGCTCTTGTGACCACGCAGCTGCACCAAACCCTTGGCACGCGCACCGGCCAAGAAAGCCTCGTTCAGACTTTCATCGCGCAGCGCAAAAGGCACATTCATGCGTGACCGCACGGCGGGTGCCACCCGGTTGACGTAGAAACTGGAGGCATCAATGAACTGATAGAGCAGGTTGGATTTTTCGATGGCGCGCCGCTCCATCTCCGCCACCCCGCCCTGGCGCTTGACCCATTGGAAGACCAACCCGGCCATATAAATGGCGTATGTCGGGGGCGTGTTGTACATCGAGCCCGCCTCAGCCACCTTCTTGTAGTTGAAGGTGGTGGGGCAAATCGACATGGCCCGCCCCAGCAGGTCTTGGCGCACGATCACAATCGTCAAGCCTGCCGGTCCGATGTTCTTTTGAGCCCCAGCAAAAGCCAACCCAACCCGTGACCAGTCGATCCGGCGGGACAAGATGTGCGAGGAACAGTCGATGACCAAAGAAGCATGGCTGCCCAAGGCGGCCAGATCCGGCAACTGCTGAAACTCCACCCCATCGATGGTCTCGTTGCTGCACAGATGCACATACGACGCTTGGGGGCGCAGCACCCATGAGCTGGGGTCAGGGATCGACAGATGCGCGCCAGATTCGGTCGCCGCCGCGATCCCCGCTTGGCAATAGCGGGCAGCTTCTTCGGCAGATTTCTGCGACCAAGATCCGGTCACCACGAAATCAACTTCACCACCGCGCGATAAGTTCATGGGGACAATCGCGTTCTGCCCCAAGCCCCCACCTTGCATAAACAGGATGCGGAAGTGGGAGGGCACCGCTAGCAACTCGCGCAAGTCAGATTCAGCCTGCTCGCAAATCGAGAGAAACTCTCGACCCCGATGGCTCATCTCCATCACGCTCATGCCAGCCCCGTGCCAATCAAGCATTTCGTCGGCCGCCTGGCGCAGCACTTCTTCCGGCAAAACAGCCGGGCCGGCAGAAAAGTTATACGGGCGATTCGCCATGATCTTTATGCGCTCAATGGCCCTCTTATTTACTGGCAGGACCGGCTGATGAGGCCGCCGAGGCAGCCTGTGCCGGCGGCACACCCAAATGCTCACCCATGGCCTGATGCAAGGCCATGAGTTTGGGTTGAAGTGCCGGGCCCATTTGCTTGAGCAAGGCATCCCCCATCACGCGTTGGATATCCGGCGACAGCTGTTGGTATTTCTGTGCCACCGGCGACTCAAGCCAAGTCACCAACTGCTGAAGCTCCTTCTCGTCGAAGCGCTCCTCCAGCATGACGCCGAAGGTGCTCGGTGCCAGCTCAACAATCTTCTTTTGCCAGACAGGCACGTTCTCTTCCGAGAATTTACGGAAGTCCGCTTGAAGATTTTTGACGGTAGCCTCGCGCTTTTCGGCCGGCAACTGAGCTGCAAACTGCATGCCCTGCTGCAACATGCCGCCGGCCGGGTTTTCAACCAGCGCACGCGCCATGCTTTCAATGCCCGCTTGCTGAAGCTTCAGCACCTTCTGGGCCAAAGCTTTCTTGGCCGGTGACGATTTAACCGGCTTGGTTGCAGCCTTGGTGTCGGTCGGTGAAGCCAGCTTAGCGGCTGAGCTAGCGTCAGCAGCCATGGCGGCACCCGCAGCGGACACACACAGAGCAACGGCGGTGATCAGATGGCGAATGGTCATGTATTTTCTCCTCCGGCTTGACCGGATGTATCAAGTTCAGATGGGGGTTCAGCGTCAGGCGTGGCATCGTTTTCAACGATGCGCTGCACACCGCAAAGCTGTGAGCCTTCGTCCAAAGCGATCAGCGTCACACCTTGGGTCGCCCGGCCGAGTTCACGGATCTCAGACACCCGGGTACGCACCAGCACACCCCGGTCGGTGATCAACATGATTTCATCTTCAGGACGCACCAGCGTGGCGGCGACCACTCGGCCATTGCGCTCGCTTTGCTGGATCGCAATCATGCCCTTGGTTCCCCGACCATGACGGGTGTAGTCGCTGATGGAGGTGCGTTTTCCAAAACCATTCACGGTTGCGGTCAGCACGCTTTGGCTCTCATCCTCCGCCACCAGCATGGCGATGACGTTCTGACCTTCTTCCAGCGCCATACCGCGCACACCGCGCGCTTGGCGGCCCATCGGCCGAACATCGTTTTCGTCAAAGCGCACCGCCTTACCGCCATCCGAGAACAGCATCACGTCGTGCTTACCGTCGGTCAGCGCCGCACCGATGAGGTAGTCGGACGGATCAAGATCGACCGCGATGATGCCGGCCTTGCGTGGGTTGCTGAAGTCATCCAGCGCCGTCTTCTTGACCGTGCCCAGCGCCGTACACATGAAGACATAGTGATCAGCCGGGAAGCTGCGGAACTCGCCCGTGAGCGGCAGCACGACGGTGATCTTCTCGTCGGCTTGCAGCGGGAACATGTTGACGATCGGTTTACCCCGGCTGGCGCGACCGCCTTGGGGCACTTCCCAAACCTTCAACCAGTACACCCGCCCGCGATCACTGAAGCACAGGATCCAGTCATGGGTGTTGGCGATAAAGAGCTGGTCGATCCAGTCGTCATCCTTGGTCGTGGCCGCTTGCTTACCCCGACCACCGCGCTTTTGCGAGCGGTACTCGGCCAGCGGCTGGCTCTTGATGTAGCCGGTGTGCGAAAGCGTCACCACCATGTCGGTCGGGGTGATGAGGTCTTCGGTGCCCAAGTCTTGGGCGTTGTGCTCGATCACGCTACGACGCGTGCCGAGCTTGGTCTGGGCAAACTCCAGCTTCAGCGCGGTCAACTCTTCGGCAATGATGCTGGTGACCCGCCCGGACTGGGCAAGGATGTCGAGCAGATCGGTGATCTGCGCCATCACGTCCTTGTATTCGCCCACGATGCGGTCTTGCTCAAGGCCGGTGAGGCGTTGCAGACGCATCTGCAAGATTTCACCGGCTTGATCGTCCGAGAGGCGGTACAGCCCGTCGTCTTGCAGACCAAAGTAAGGCGGCAAACCCTCGGGTCGATAGGCCGCCCGCCCGCCCAAGGCATGACCTTCCGCGCGGGCCAGCATCTCGCGCACCAGCGACGAATCCCAGCTCTTGCTCATCAAAGCAGCCTTGGCCACTGGCGGCGTGGGCGACTGCTTGATGGTCGCGATGAACTCGTCGATGTTGGCCAGCGCTACGGCCAAACCTTCAAGCACATGCCCACGCTCACGAGCACGCTTGAGCTCGTACACCGTGCGCCGTGTCACCACCTCACGGCGATGCTCCAAGAAGATGTCCAGCAACTGCTTGATGTTGCACAAGCGCGGCTGACCGTCGATCAGCGCCACCATGTTGATGCCGAAGCTGTCTTGAAGCTGAGTCTGCTTGTACAGGTTGTTCAGCACCACCTCGGGCACTTCACCGCGCTTCAACTCAATCACCACCCGCATGCCGGACTTGTCCGACTCGTCTTGCAAGTGACTGATGCCGTCGATCTTCTTCTCGTGGACCAGCTCGGCGATGCGCTCAAGCAGGGTCTTTTTGTTCACTTGGTACGGGATTTCATCGACGATGATCGCTTGGCGCGAGCCCCGGTCGATGTCCTCAAAATGCACCTTGGCGCGCATCACCACCCGACCCCGGCCGGTGCGATAGCCTTCGCGCACGCCGGTCAGACCGTAAATGATCCCGGCGGTCGGAAAGTCCGGTGCCGGGATGATTTCCATCAACTCGTCGATGGTCGCTTCCGGCACCTTGAGCAGATGCAAACACGCATCGACCACTTCGTTCAAGTTGTGCGGCGGGATGTTGGTGGCCATGCCCACGGCAATGCCCGACGAACCATTCACCAACAAGTTCGGCAAGCGGCTCGGCAGCACCAGCGGCTCTTTTTCTGAGCCGTCGTAGTTGGGCCCGAAATCGACGGTTTCCTTGTCGATATCGGCCAGCATCTCGTGCGCGATCTTGGCCAAACGGATTTCGGTGTAACGCATCGCCGCCGCGTTGTCGCCATCGACCGAGCCGAAGTTGCCTTGACCATCGACCAGCATGTGACGCAGGGAAAAGTCTTGGGCCATACGCACGATGGTGTCGTACACCGCCGTGTCGCCGTGGGGGTGGTACTTACCGATGACGTCACCGACGATACGGGCCGACTTCTTGTAGGGCCGGTTCCAGTCGTTGTTGAGCTCGTGCATCGCGAACAACACACGCCGATGCACGGGCTTCAAGCCATCACGCGCATCCGGTAAGGCCCGCCCGACAATCACGCTCATGGCGTAGTCAAGGTACGAGCGCCGCATCTCCTCTTCGAGGCTGATCGGCAGAGTCTCTTTGGCAAATTGGGTCATGCGATGAAGAAAGCGGGTCCAGATGGCCGGTAAGCCCCCCCGGGCATGCACCCGGAGGAGGGCGTGTGAGCTCGCGATTCTACGAGGCCAGACCCTCAAATGCGGGACAGGCCCATGAAATTGCTGCGTGGCAGAATCGCAACCTTGGCCAGCAGACGTATTTTTTTCGCGTCAGCTGTGATTTTTTCCTTTTGTCACCCCTTTCTCGGAGACCAACGATGACAACGATGAGCCCCAAAACCCGCGTTCTGCTGCTTGTGAACGCCCTTGCTTTGACGGCCTGCGCCACCGGAGGTGCTCCGACGACCAGCCCGGCCCGGATCGACAACTGGCGCGCTACCGACGGCACCGTCTGGCGCAACGGCACCAACGAATACTGCTGGCGCGATGCCAACTGGGGCTCAGCGACCGCTGCGGCCACCTGTGACGGCGCTGTAGCACCTGTGGTTGTTGCTGCCGCACCCGCCCCGGTCGCGGCTCCGGCACCCGTGCCCGCCCCGGCTCCTAAGCCAGCTCCTGCGCCTGTCCCGGCACCCGCTCCGGCTCCTGCCCCCGCACCGAAGCCGGCTCCTGTCGTGATTCCCGTGGTCATCCCCGCTCCGGTGGTGATTCCGGCTCCAGTGGTCGCAGCTCCGGCTCCGGCACCTGCGCCAGTGGTCGCACCGAAGCCCATCGCGCCGTTCGCGCTTGAAGGTGACAGCTCGTTTGCCAAGGGTCGCTCTGACTTGACCGCTGACGCCAAGAGCAAGCTCGACAGCCTTGTCGCCAAGCTCAAGGACGTCAAGGTGGACAAGATCGTCGTGACCGGCCACACCGACAACACCGGCAAGGAAGCGATGAATGACAAGCTCTCCAAAGCCCGCGCTGAATCGGTCAAGAAGTACTTGGTCGCCAAGGGTGTGGACGCCAAGCTGATCCAAACCGAAGGCATGGCCGCCAAGCAGCCGATCGCTGACAACAGCACGCCGCAAGGTCAGTCCAAGAACCGTCGCGTCGAATTTGACGTGACCGGTACCCGCAAGCTCTGATCAAACGCAGCGGGTTGTTTTGTTTGCCGCCACAGCCGATGAATAATTCGCTGTGGCGCGCACTGCGTCGATGAGACCCTGACATCGCTAGGAAGTCCTCCATGAAACGATTCAACCCCCTTGCTTTTCTTTGCGCGGCAGCACTGACCTCAGCCCCATCGCTGACGTGGTCGGCGGATAAAGCCAACGGCCAAGCGGCGTCACTGGACGCTCAAGTCCGTATTGAAGAAAAAATGCCCGCCGACGCAGTGCAAGCCCCAGCCGTGCCAGACGGCCCGAGCACAGGTCGCAGCAGCGCCCCCCAAGGTACGCCGCAGAAAAACAGCCAAAACCTGCTCAGCGGCGGTGGTGGCTCTACGCATGTCGTTTTCGCCGCAGATTCCTTTTTCGCCTTTGATCGCTCCGACCTGCGTATCGATAACGTGCGCACATCCAAGACCGTCGTCAATGACGAAGAGCGTAGTGCTGTCGGCATCGCCACACGCAAACTCGATTTGCTGGCCGAACGACTCAAGGGCATCGATGTCGAATCGGTGGGCATTTACGGTCACACCGATTCGGATGGCTCAGACGCTTACAACATCAAGCTGGCACTGCGACGCGCCGAGTCGATTCGGCAGTACTTGATCTCACGCGGCGTACCGGCGGACAAGATCCAGTCCTTTGGTGAGGGTGAACGCAAGCCCGTGGCCGATAACGCCACCAAAGAAGGTCGTGCCAAAAATCGTCGGGTCGAGATCGAAATCCACGGTGCATTGGCACCCAAATAAAAGCCATCCAGCCCGTGCGCGACCATGAGTTCACCGAACGTTGACCCCAAAGAACTCGCCAAATTCAGCGAGCTGGCCCATAAGTGGTGGGATCCGCAAAGCGAGTTCCGCCCCCTGCATCAACTCAACCCCTTGCGCCTCGGCTGGATCGAACAGATTGCTGGGCCGCTGACCGGCAAGAAGGTGTTGGATGTGGGCTGTGGCGGCGGCATCCTGAGCGAATCCATGGCCCGCCAAGGGGCTGACGTGCTGGGTATCGACTTGGCTGAACGCTCCTTGCGGGTGGCACAGTTGCACGCTATGGAGCAGCAAGTCGAGCACATCAACTACCGCGAAATCGCCGTTGAAGCGCTGGCCGACGCTGAGCCGGGGCAATATGACGTCGTGACGTGCATGGAAATGCTGGAGCACGTGCCGGACCCGGCTTCGATCATTCAAGCCTGTGCGGCCTTGGTCAAGCCGGGCGGTCACGTCTTTTTCTCCACCATCCACCGCAGCCCCAAAGCCTTTTGGCTGGCCATCGTCGGCGCAGAGTACGTGCTCAACATGCTGCCGCGTGGCACCCATGAATACGCCCGTTTCCTGCGCCCCAGCGAACTGGCCACGCTGTGCCGTGACGCCGGGCTGGACGTCGAACAGCTCAAAGGCATGCGCTACAACCCCTTCACCCAGCGCTTCAGCCTAGAGATGGATGTCGGCGTGAACTACTTGTTGTATGCCCACCGGCCCACGCTGAACGGATGAGCCCCGCCGTTTTATTCGACCTCGATGGCACCTTGGTCGATAGCGCGCCCGACTTGGCCGCCGCCGCCAACCACGTGCGCGCCTTACGATATTTGCCGCCCTTGCCCACCGCGCTCTATCGCCCCATGACCGGTGCCGGGGCGCGGGGCTTGCTCGGTGTGGCGCTGGGTCTCACGATGCTGGATGACGATTTCGAAACCTGCAAACAGCAGTTTCTCGACACCTACGAGCGCAACTTGGCCCAGCACACCCGTTTGTTTGAGGGCATGGACGCGGTGCTGAGGCATCTCGAACACCACGGCCAGCCTTGGGGCATCGTCACCAACAAAGCCGAGCGCTTCGTCAGCCCCTTGCTGAGCGCCTTGGATCTGCACCGCCGCGCCAGCGTCGTCATCTGCGGCGACACCACACCGCGCCCCAAGCCCGCGCCCGATCCCTTGCTTGAAGCCGCTCGCCGCTTGGGCCTGCGCCCACAAGACGCGCTCTACGTCGGCGACGATCTGCGCGACATCCAAGCTGGCCACGCCGCCCACATGCCCACCATCGCCGCTGCTTGGGGCTACCTGGGTGCGGGCGAATCCATCGACGCTTGGGGGGCTGCGCACATCGCCCACACCCCAGCCGATCTGCTGCCGCTTTTGAAGCTGTACTAGAATCGCCTCTCCCTTCTGGGGCCGACCAGGTTTCGACGTGGGTGCGGAATTGGAGTAGGGCATGCCGAGCACCAGTCCGCTCGTAAAACCACTGGAAACAAAGTAACTGCAAACGACTCTACGTTCGCTCTCGCCGCTTAACACCGGTGAGCCTCTCAACGGTTGGCCGATGGGCCGGGCTCGCAAGAGCTGAGAGGTAATTCACATGGGCTGGTAGGCGATGGGGTCACTCAGTCGTCTACAAGAAATAGTGACTGGCGTTGTCTGAAGGGTGTTCCTGCCCGCCAGCAACGTGAGACTCAAATCAGAGAACTACGCATGTAGAACTGCCTGAGGATGGCTTGCGGACGCGGGTTCGATTCCCGCCGGCTCCACCACCTTTTTGAAAAGCCCGACCCGCAACGGTCGGGCTTTTTCTTTGCAGCGTTGATAGCTCGGCCCATGCAATTCGTTCAACACGGCCCCGACATCCCTGACGCCCTCCTCCAAGCCCACGAAGAAGGCCGCGTGGTGTTCTTCTGCGGGGCGGGGATTTCATGTACGGCAGGGCTTCCTTTGTTCGAGGAACTGGTTCGTCACATCTACAAGCACGTGGGCCATCAGCCTGATAAGCATGAGGATGAGCTGATCAAGACGATGCAACTCGACCGGGCCATCGGTCATCTTGAAGCGGGTATTCAAGGCAATCGAGAGAACGTTCGGCGGGGATTACCAAAGCTCTTGAGCCCCAACTTATCCAAGCCTCACGCTTTAACCACGCACTTGGCACTGCTCACGCTCGGCAAGCATCGCAACGGCACGCTAAGGCTGGTCACCACCAACTTCGACACGCTCTTCGAAATGGCCCAAGAACGCCATATGAAGGGCCACACGCTCACCATCCATCCAGAGCCCCCCGCCCGTCAGAACTGGGATGGTTTGGTTCATCTGCATGGCCGAATGTCCACGTCTCCTTCCGTCCAGGAACTGGATCGACTCGTTCTATCGGACGGTGATTTCGGGCAGGCTTATCTGACACAAGGCTGGGCGGCGCGATTCGTGGCGACGCTTTTACGGGACTACACGCTCTGCTTTGTCGGCTACAGCATCGACGACCCGGTGATGCGCTACATGACCGCCGCGCATGCCTTGGATGGCGCACAGAACATGTATGCCTTCGCTAACCAGGCCGGTGAACCCACTGATTCCGCTCGTGAGGCTTGGCGCGCGAAAAAAGTGCAGCCCATTTTTTACGATGAAGCCCACGGACATCGAAAACTTCACCAGACCCTCCATGTGTGGGCATCCCTTTACCGTGATGGTGTTCGCGGGAAGGAGCGCCTTGTCGTCCGTTATGCACACAAGAACCCGGCAGCAAGCACACGCCAAGATGACTTTGTCGGCCGGATGTTGTGGGCTTTGGGTAATGGATCAGATCTACCAGCCAAACGCTTCGCCAGTTTTGAACCAGCCCCGCCCCTCACATGGCTTGAACCCTTGAGCCAAAAGCTGCCGCTAGGCGGTCATCTGCAACGTTGGCTCACACGTCATCTTGGCGATCCAAAGCTGCTCTTGTGGTTCGTTCAACACGGCCAAAAGCACCCAGAACTGCCCGGCTTGATCGCGGACAAGTTGGCTGAATCCGAAGATACGCCCAGCCCGCAGATGCGCACCTTTTGGCGGCTGATGCTCAGTGGTCGAGTTGCGACTCAGATTCGCTCGCCTTGGATGGATTTGGACATCATCCGCTGGGGCAAACGGCTGGATACAGAAGGTCTGAGCCTTTCGATGCGACACGAATTACGGGCGCTGTTGGAACCCAAGATTGAGCTTCGTAAGGCGTTCCACCTTGATGGCATGCAGGCAAAGATCAATCCATCCACCCTTGATGGGGAATTGGTTCTCAGCACCGAGCATGTGCATGGCTGGCTGCAAAACATCCGAGCCACCGCAAAGTGGCAAGAAGCCCAAGGCACGCTGGTCGAGAACTTTCAACAGCTGCTGCGTGATGCGCTGGAGCTGCAACAAGCACTGGGGCAACCGGACGGACTTTCATGCATGCAACTTTCATCCATCAGCCCACACCCCCAGAACAAGCATCGCAAAGACTGGCTCGCCCTTGTCGATGTGCTGCGCGATGCTTGGTTGGCTCTTTACCAGCATGACCGTGAACACGCACGCCACATCGCACACGGTTGGTGGCGACAGCCCTATGGACTTTTCAAACGCTTGGCCTTGTATGCCGCAACCTATGAGTGCATCACACCGCACGGTGAATGGGTCAATTGGCTGCTGGAAGGGAACGCTCAAGGCTTGTGGTCAAGCGATACCCGACGAGAAGCCATGCGCCTGCTCGTCGCATGCGGAGCCCAACTTTCCGCATCAGCCAGTCGCCGACTTGAGAACGAGATACTGAACCGGACAGACGTCATCGACCGTGCCATCTGGATTCGACTCGCAAAGCTCGACAAGGGTGGAGCCCAACTGGGAGAAGCGGCCCGCACCCGACTCGAATCCCTGTCATCGACGCATAGCGACTGGCAGTTAGCCGAGGACGAAAGTGATGAGTTCTCGCACTGGATGCGCGGCCCCCGTGATCACGGCTTCATGAGCCACCGTCAAATCTTTCGGGCTCCACGCCAAAGAAAGGCCTTGGCCGATTGGCTGCGGCAAGGGCCGCAAAAAACATCCTCTCTGGATGAGGACAACTGGCGCGACACCTGCCGGGGGCGATTCTTTGTTTCAGCGACGGCGCTTTGCGATCTGG
>NZ_JBYSVC010000059.1:0-15204 GCF_057922285.1 Leptothrix toolikensis (SeqCode) | reverse complement strand
TCATGCACCGCCTTGTGCGCCAGCATCGGCTGGCCGACGATGTCGCCGATGGCGAAGATGTGGGCCACGTTGGTGCGCATCTGGAGATCGACGTTGATAAAGCCGCGCTCCGTCACCGCCACACCGGCCTTGTCGGCACCGATCTTCTTGCCGTTGGGGCTGCGGCCCACGGCTTGCAAGACCAAGTCGTACAGGCCTTCGCTCTGAGTGCCGTCCTGCGCCTCGAACTTCACCTTGATGCCCTCCGGCGTGGCTTCAGCCCCGACGGTTTTGGTCTTCAACATGATCTTGTCGAAACGCGGCTTGTTGAGCTTTTCCCAGACCTTGACCAGATCGCGGTCCGCCCCTTGCATCAGGCCGTCGAGCATTTCGACCACGTCCAACCTTGTCCCATTTGGCGCGCCCAAGCTGGAGTAGACCGTGCCCATTTCCAAGCCGATGATGCCGCCGCCCACGATCAACATCTTCTTCGGCACCGCTTGCAGCGCCAGCGCGCCGGTTGAATCGACGATGCGCTCATCGTCGGGGAAGAACGGCAACTTCACCGACTGCGAACCCGCCGCGATGATGGCGTGCTTGAACTTGATCACCTTGCTGCCGCCGGCGCGTTCGGTGCCGCCTCCGGTGGTTTCCTCAACCTGCACGTGGTACGGGTCAAGGAATTGACCCACGCCGCGCACGGTCGTCACCTTGCGCATCTTGGCCATGGCCGCCAAGCCGCCCGTCAACTTGGCGATGACCTTTTCTTTGTGTGTGCGTAGCTGATCGATGTTGACCACCGGCGCACCAAACGCCACGCCCAAAGCGCCAAGGTGGCTCACCTCGTCCATCACAGCAGCCACATGCAGCAGCGCTTTGGAGGGGATGCAGCCGACGTTCAGGCACACGCCGCCCAGCGTGGCGTAGCGCTCAACGATCACGACCTTCAGGCCCAGATCCGCCGCCCGAAACGCCGCCGAGTAGCCGCCGGGGCCCGCGCCGAGGACGAGGAGGTCGCACTCAACGTCGGCTGGTCCGGCATAGGTCGAGGCAGGCAAGCCCTCACCCCGGCCCTCGCCCTTCAAGGGAGAGGGTTCGGGAGAGGGTTGGGGTGAGGGTGTCGCTGCTGCAAGATCACCGGCCACCTCCATCACCAGCACCACCGTGCCTTGGTTGACGGTGTCGCCCAGCTTGACCTTCAGCTCCTTGACCACGCCAGCGTGGCTCGACGGAATCTCCATCGAGGCTTTGTCGCTTTCGACCGTGATCAGGCTTTGCTCGGCCTTGATGGTGTCACCCACCTTGACCAAGATTTCGATCACGCCCACGTCTTTGAAATCCCCGATGTCGGGAACTTGGATATTGATCGTTGCCATGTCGTGCTTCCCTTGCGCTCAGAGCACGATGCGGCGGAAGTCCGCCAGCAGCGATGCGAAGTAGACGTTGAAACGGGCGGCAGCCGCGCCGTCGATGACGCGGTGATCCCAGCTCAGAGACAGCGGCAGCATCAGGCGCGGCTGGAAGGCCTTGCCGTCCCACTTGGGCTCGATGGCGCTCTTGCACACGCCCATGATCGCCACTTCGGGTGCGTTGATGATGGGCGTGAAATAGCGCCCGCCGATGCCGCCCAAGGACGAGATCGAGAAGCAGCCACCCGTCATCTCAGCCGGCCCGAGCTTGCCGTCGCGGGCCTTCTTGGCCAACTCGCTCATCTCAGCGCTGATCTGCAAGATGCCTTTTTTGTCGGCGTCCTTGATGACCGGCACCATCAAGCCGTTGGGCGTATCGGCCGCAAAACCGATGTGGAAATAGCTCTTCAGCACCAAGGTGTCGCCGTCGAGCGAGGCGTTGAACTCGGGGAACTTCTTCAGGGCAGCCACGGCAGCCTTGATCATGAAAGCCAGCATCGTCACCTTGACGCCGGACTTCTCGTTTTCCTTGTTCAACTGCACACGGAAAGCTTCGAGGTCGGTGATGTCGGCATCGTCGTGGTTGGTGACGTGCGGAATCAAGACCCAGTTGCGATGCAAATTCGCGCCGCTGATTTTCTTGATGCGCGACAGATCCTTGCGCTCAATCGGGCCGAACTTGGCGAAATCGACCTTCGGCCAAGGCAAGAGCCCCGGGAAAGCCTCACCCGTCGCCGTGGCCGCTGGGGCGGTTGCCGGAGCCTTGGCTTTTTGGGCCGCAGTCTGCACAGCACCCGTCATCACGCCCTTGACAAAGCCCTGCACATCGCCCTGCGTGATCCGGCCCTTCGGCCCCGACCCCCCCACCTCGGTCAACGGCACGCCCAACTCACGCGCCAACTTGCGGATGCTGGGGCTGGCGTGAGGCAGAGAGCTTGGGGGCGAGGGAGGAATCACTGCGGGAGCGACCGGAGGAGCAGCGGGTGCGGGGGCTTCGACAGGCTCAGCCCGAACGGCTTTCTTCTCCGTCTCCGCTCGCCCGGTATCCGTTCGCCCTGAGCTTGTCGAAGGGCTCTCGGCGGCCATCTCCCCCTCTCCCACCGCTTCCACCACCGCCACCAAAGTGCCCTGGTTGACGGTGTCACCCAGCTTGACCTTCAGCTCTTTGATCACGCCAGCGTGTGAGCTGGGGATTTCCATCGAGGCTTTGTCGCTTTCGACCGTGATCAGGCTTTGCTCGGCCTTGATGGTGTCACCCACCTTGACCAGCAACTCGATGATCGCCACATCTTTGAAGTCGCCGATGTCGGGGACTTTCACTTCAATCAGTGCCATGTCGTGTCTCCGTAGGTCGCGCTTCAGGCGTACAGGGGGTTGATCTTGTCGGTCTTGATGCCGTACTTGGCAATCGCCTCGGCGACCTTGGCCAGCGGGATCACACCGTCATCGGCCAAGGTGCGCAGGGCTGCGACCACGATGTAGTGGCGGTTGATCTCGAAGTGCTCGCGCAACTTGGAGCGGAAGTCACTGCGACCAAAGCCGTCGGTGCCCAGCACCTTGTAGCTGCGACCGCGCGGGATGAAGGCGCGGATTTGCTCGGCGTAGCTCTTGATGTAGTCGGTCGAAGCCACCACCGGGCCGTCAAAGGGCTGCAATTGCTGGGTGACAAACGGCACTTGAGCTTCGCCTTGAGGGTGGAGCAAGTTGTAGCGTTCAGCGGCTTGGCCGTCACGCGCCAGCTCGTTGAAGCTCGGGCAACTCCAGACGTTGGCCGAGACGCCCCAGTCGGCCGCCAAAAGGGTACGCGCCGCCATCGACTCGCGCAAGATCGTGCCCGAGCCCAGCAAGTTGACACGCGGACCCGCCCCAGCAGCGCCTTCTTCGAGCAAGTACATGCCCTTCAGGATCTGCGCCTCGGTGCCCGGCTTCAGGCCCGGCATGGCGTAGTTCTCGTTGAGCAAGGTGAGGTAGTAGAAAACGTTTTCTTGGCGCTCCACCATGCGCTTCAAACCGTCTTGCATGATCACCGCCACTTCGTGGGCGAAGCTCGGGTCGTAGGAGACGCAGTTCGGGATCGTGCCGGCCAAGATGTGGCTGTGACCGTCTTCGTGCTGCAAGCCTTCGCCATTCAAGGTGGTGCGCCCGGAGGTGCCGCCCAGCAAAAAGCCACGCGCTTGCATGTCGCCCGCTGCCCAGGCCAAGTCGCCGATGCGCTGGAAGCCGAACATCGAGTAGTAAACGAAGAACGGGATCATCACCCGGTTGTTCGTGCTGTACGAGGTGGCCGAGGCGATCCAGCTGGCCATGCCGCCGGCTTCGTTGATGCCTTCTTGCAGCACCTGACCGGCCTTGTCCTCGCGGTAGTACATGACCTGGTCTTTATCGACCGGGGTGTACTGCTGACCCGCAGGGTTGTAGATCCCGATCTGACGGAACAGCCCTTCCATGCCAAAGGTGCGCGCCTCATCGACCAAGATGGGCACCACACGCGGCCCCAAGGCCTTGTCGCGCAGCAAGGTGGTCAGGAAACGCACATAGGCTTGGGTGGTCGAGATCTCGCGCCCCGCCACCGTCGGCTCCAGCACGGCGGCAAAGGTTTCGAGCGACGGCACGGTGAACTGCTCTTCAGCCTTGGTGCGGCGCTTGGGCAAGTAGCCACCGAGCTCGGCACGGCGCTTTTGCAGGTACTGCATCTCGGGCGTGTGCTCGGCCGGCTTGTAGAACGGCAGGCTCGGCAGCTCTTCGTCGGTGATCGGGATGCTGAAGCGGTCGCGGAAGGCGCGGATGTCGTCGTCAGTGAGCTTCTTGGCTTGGTGGGCGGTGTTCTTGCCCTCGGCCGACTTGCCCATGCCGTAGCCCTTGACGGTCTTGATCAAGAGCACCGTCGGCTGACCTTGATGGTTTACGGCGGCGTGATAGGCGGCGTAGACCTTTTGCGGATCGTGGCCGCCCCGGTTCAAGCGCCAGATGTCTTCGTCGCTCATCTTCGCCACCATCTCCAGCAGCTTGGGATGCTTGCCAAAGAAGTTCTTGCGCACAAAAGCGCCGTCGTTGGCCTTGAAGGCTTGATAGTCGCCATCGAGCGTGTCCATCATCACCTTGCGCAGCAGGCCGTCTTTGTCGCGGGCCAAAAGCGGATCCCAATAGCTGCCCCAAAGCAGCTTGATCACGTTCCAACCCGAACCCCGGAATTCACCTTCCAGCTCTTGAACGATCTTGCCGTTGCCACGCACCGGGCCGTCAAGGCGTTGCAGGTTGCAGTTGACGACAAAGATCAAGTTATCGAGCTTTTCGCGCGCCGCCAAACCGATCGCACCGAGCGATTCAGGCTCGTCCATCTCGCCGTCACCGCAAAACACCCACACCTTGCGCTTGCTGGTGTCGGCGATGCCCCGGGCGTGCAAGTACTTGAGAAAACGCGCCTGATAAATCGCCATCAAAGGCCCCAAACCCATCGAGACGGTCGGGAACTGCCAGAACTCGGGCATCAGCTTGGGGTGCGGATAGCTCGACAAGCCTTGGCCATCGACTTCTTGGCGGAAGTTGAGCAGTTGCTCTTCGCTGATGCGACCTTCCATGTAGGCGCGAGCGTAGATACCGGGCGAGGAGTGGCCCTGGATGTAGAGCAAATCACCGCCATGGACACCGTCATCGGCGTGCCAAAAATGGTTGAAGCCGGCCCCAAACATGGTGGCCACCGAAGCAAACGAGCTGATGTGTCCGCCCAGATCACCGCCGTCTTCGGGGTTATGCCGATTGGCCTTGACCACCATCGCCATGGCGTTCCAGCGCATGTAGGCGCGCAGCCGCTCTTCGATCTCGATGTTGCCGGGGCAACGTTCTTCTTGATCGGTGGGAATGGTGTTGACGTAGGCCGTGTTGGCCGAGAACGGCACATCAATGCCCGCTTGGCGCGCTTGATCAATGAGTTGTTCGAGCAGGAAGTGGGCCCGCGCGCCCCCTTCAGTGCCGATCACCGCCGCAAGAGCGTCTTGCCACTCGCGGGTTTCCTGAACATCGGTGTCGTGGGGAATCGAGCTGCTGGGCAGGTTCTCGGGCATCGCTGACATGGTTGTCTCCTCGAAAGGTTCGGTTCTCTGCTGGGACCGGGCGCGAGTCTCGCACAATCGCTCTCATATTTCAAATCATGCTTATTGTTTCCACAATACGGAAAATACGATGCATCCGATAATGCCGCCATGACTCCCCATCTGCGCTCTCAATGGCATCGCACCCGTACCGCTTGGCTGGCTTGGTGGCGGCAGCTATCGCCGGCTCGACAAGACCGCATGGCGATGATGGTGCCGCTGTTTTCGGTGCTGCTTTTTCTGGCCGCCATCGTCACCGCCTTCTGGTACTTGCATAACGAAGAAGAGGAACGGGAACAGGAGTCGATCAAGCGCGACATCGAGCTGGTGCATCAACAAATGCGCCTGCAACTGATCGACGCTCAAGAGCATTGGGTGCGCATGGCCCACGACATCGCCACCCACAGCATCGCGCCCGCCGAGTTCATCCGCCAATCCAGTCGGCAGATGCTCAGTCACCCGGAGATCGTCGGCATGGTCTGGTTGGATGCGCAGCGCCATGTACAAGCGCACGCCTTGTCGCCCAGCCCGAGTCCGGTTTGGCTCAGTGAGCCCGAGCCCAACTACTTCTCACCCGCAGCACCGGCCAGTCATCCTTCCACGCTGGCTTTTCAAAGCGCGGCCACCCATCACCTGCCCAGTTATTCGGAGCCCTTCCCCACCGAGCCCAATTTGACGGTGTTTCAAGTTCATATCCCGTTGATGGAGCATGGCTTGTTTGTCGGCGTCTTGGTGGCAGAAATTGATGTCGAACCGCTGCTGATGCACGCCGTGCCCACCGAGGTAGCAAGCCGCCATGTCCTCAGCTTGCAAAACCAGCGGGGTGACATCCTCGCCAGCACAGCGGGCATCCCCACCCATGACATTCGGCAAGCCAACCGGCCGATGGTTTACACAATGCCTTTTGCCCCCGTGGGTACGGCTCTGCAACTGCGTGGTGAGGGCTATCGAACCTCTCTGGGCCTGATTGGCAACACCTTGTTCTGGATGGTGGTGGCGCTTTCGGCCTTGACGGTCTGGACCTTATTCGGCACTTGGCGACACATGAAGCGGCGCTTGCAAATTCAGCGCACCCTTGTGCAGGAAACCAACTTCCGCCGCGCCATGGAGAACTCCATGCCCACGGGCATGCGCGCCATGGACATGCACGGCCGCATCACCTACGTCAACCCGGCGTTTTGCTCGATGACCGGCTTTGCCGAAGCCGATCTGATCAGCTTCCTGCCACCGTTTCCGTATTGGCCGCTGGAGCGCATCGAGGAGAACTCGCGCCTTTTTCAGCAGGAGTTATCGGGGCGCACCCCTGCTGGCGGCGTTGAGGTGAAGGTGCAGCGCAAGGACGGCAGCCAGTTCGATGCGCGCATGTACGTCTCGCCCCTGATCGACCCACAAGGCGAGCAAACCGGCTGGATGACCTCGGTGACCAACATCACCGAAGCCAAGCGGGTTCGCGATCAACTCACCGCTGCGCACGAACGCTTCACCACGGTGCTTGAAGGCTTGGACGCGGCGGTGTCGGTCTGCTCGGTGTCGCACGGTGAGCTGCTTTTTGCCAACCGCTCCTACCGCATGTGGTTCAACACCGATCCGCGCTGGCATGCCTTGTTGGCTGGGGGCAAAGAACAAGAACCCATCCCACAAAATCACCTGGATCACCGAGAAGAAGATGCCCCCGAAGATCTTGGCGGGGTCTCAGCCACGGACCTGACCGAGGCCGGGGTCGATTCGCGCGAAGTCTGCCTGCATGCCCTGAATCAGTGGTTCGACGTGCGGGCGCGCTACCTGCAATGGACCGACGGCCGACTCGCGCAGATGCTGATCGCCACCGACATCACCGAACGGCGGCGCGTTGAGGAGCAAGCCGCGCAGCAAGCCGAACGCGCCCAAGTGTCGAGCCGCTTGATCACCATGGGCGAGATGGCCTCCTCGGTGGCGCATGAACTCAACCAACCTCTCACCGCCATCGCCAACTATTGCAGCGGCATGGTCTCGCGCGTCAAAGCGGGCTCCATCGATCAAGACACCTTGATTGGTGCCTTGGAGAAGACCTCGCGCCAAGCCCAGCGCGCGGGCCAGATCATCCACCGCATCCGCGCCTTCGTGAAGAAAAGCGAGCCCCAACGCCAAGAAGCCCAAGCCAGTCAGATGGTCGAAGACGCGCTGGAGTTGGCGGGCATTGAGCTGCGCCGGCGCAACGTCAGCATCCACAGCTACGTCGCCCAACGCTTGCCGCCCCTGCATGTGGATCCGATCCTGATCGAGCAAGTGCTGCTCAATTTGCTCAAGAACGCTGCTGAAGCCATCGACACAGCACATATGCCCAAAAATCGCCGCCATATCGAGTTGCGCGTGGTGCCGCGTCACAAACCGGGGCAAGGCGGGATGATTGAATTTAGCGTCAGCGACACCGGGCCCGGTATGAAAGCCGATGTGGTGGGCCGCTTGTATGAAGCTTTCTTCTCGACCAAAGCCGACGGTTTGGGGATCGGTCTGTCGTTGTGTCGCTCCATCATCGAGTCGCACCAAGGCCGGATCGGTGCCGAGAACCTCTACAATGGAGAAGCCATCACCGGCTGCCGCTTCAGCTTCACGTTGCCGGTCGGGAGCTCCGCAGATTCATCCAAGCACGCCGCCGAATAGGCCGAATAGCACCGAACCCGCACCCGAATAGCCATGAGCCTGATACCCAAAAAAGGAACCGTTTATGTCGTTGATGACGACGAAGCGGTCAGAGATTCTCTCCAATGGCTGCTTGAAGGCAAAGATTACCGGGTCAAATGTTTTGATTCGGCCGAAGCTTTCTTGGCCCGCTTTGATCCCCGCGAAGTCGCCTGCCTGATTGTCGATATCCGCATGGAAGGCATGAGCGGCTTGGATTTGCAAGACCGTCTCCTAGAGCGCAAAAGCCCCCTGCCCGTGGTATTCATCACCGGCCATGGTGACGTGCCGATGGCCGTGACCACCATGAAAAAGGGCGCGGTCGATTTCATCGAGAAACCGTTCCAAGAAAATGCTTTGGTGTCGCTGGTCGAGCGCATGCTGACCCAAGCGCAGCAAGCTTTTGAACAGTACCAAGAACAGATGAGCCGTGATGCGCTCATCTCGCGCCTGACCAGCCGCGAAGCGCAAGTGCTGCAACGCATCGTGGCGGGCCGCTTGAACAAGCAGATCGCCGACGACCTCGGTATCAGCATCAAGACGGTCGAAGCACACCGCGCCAACATCATGGAAAAGCTCGGTGCCAACACGGTGGCCGATCTGCTCAAGATCGCTTTGGGCGCGCAACAGCCCAAGTCTTGAAGCGCGCTGCTTGACCCCCTCCTCTTTGACGGCCGCAGGTGATGCGGCCGTTTCCTTTTCATCGCACAAGGACACTCCCGACCATGACCGCTCAACTCATCGACGGTAACGCCCTCTCGGCCCAATTGCGCACCGACGTGGCGCGCCGCGCCGCTGATCTCAAAACCCAAGGCGTGCAAGCCGGTCTGGCTGTGATCTTGGTGGGTGAGAACCCGGCCAGCCAAGTTTATGTGCGCAATAAGGTCAAGGCCTGCCAAGACAGCGGCCTGTATTCGGTGCTGGAAAAGTACGAAGCCTCGATGACCGAGCACGAACTGCTGGCCCGCATCGACGCCCTGAACAACGACCCCGAGATCCACGGCATCTTGGTGCAACTGCCCTTGCCCAAGCACATCGACGATCACAAGGTCATCGAAGCCATCTCGCCGGCCAAGGACGTGGACGGGTTCCACATCGCCAGCGCGGGTGCGTTGATGGTGGGTGAAGTCGGCTTCAAGGCCTGCACGCCCTACGGTTGCATGAAGATGCTCGAAAGCATCGGCATGACGGACCTGCGCGGCAAGCACGCTGTGGTCATCGGCCGCTCCAACATCGTCGGCAAGCCCATGGCCATGATGCTGTTGGCCGCCAACGCCACCGTCACCATCACCCACAGCGGCACGGCTGACTTGGGTGCCATGACCCGCCAAGCCGACATCGTGGTCGCGGCTGTGGGCAAGCGCAATGTCTTGACCGCCGATATGGTCAAGCCCGGCGCAGTGGTGATCGACGTCGGCATGAACCGCACCCCCGAGGGCAAGCTCTGCGGCGACGTGGACTTTGCCGGCGTCAAAGAAGTCGCCGGCTACATCACCCCCGTCCCCGGCGGTGTCGGCCCCATGACCATCACCATGCTTTTGGTCAACACCATGGAAGCAGCGGAACGCGCTGCGGCTGAAGGAGATGCTGAATGAGCACCGTAGCTATGAACCCCCTGAACCCCCTACTCGCCGTCACCACCGGCTTGCCGTTGTTTGATGCCATCCTGCCCGAGCATGTCGGCCCGGCGATTGAAGCGTTGTTGGCGCAAAACGCCGCTGCGCTGGACGTCGCGGTGAGCCCAGAAACCCCGGCGGACTACGACAGCTTGTCGCGCACCTTGTCGGTAGCGAGCGAGCGTTTTGGCCGGGCTTGGGGTGCCGTGGGGCACTTGCAAGCGGTGGCGGATACGCCTGAGCTGCGGGCGGCCTACAACGAAGCGCTGCCCAAAGTCACCGAGTTCTTCACCCGGCTGGGTGCCGATGAGCGGCTTTACGCCAAGTACAAAGCGATCGCCAACCATCCTTCAGCCGCCAGCTTGAGCACGGCGCGCCAGCAAGTGCTCAAGCACAGCCTGCGCGACTTCGTGCTCTCGGGCGCTGAGTTGCAAGGCGACGCCAAAACGCGCTTTGCGCAGATCCAAGAAGAACTGGCCGCCTTGAGCCAGAAGTTCTCCGAGCACGTGCTCGACGCCACCGATAGCTTTGCGGCCTACGTCAGCGCGGAGGAACTTGCCGGCGTGCCCGAGGACGTGATCGCCGCCACCCGTGCCGCTGCTGACGCCGAGGACAAGGCCGGCCACAAACTGACGCTGCACATGCCGGTTTATTGGCCGGTGATGCAGTACGCCAGCCACCGCCCCTTGCGCCAACAGCTCTACACCGCCTACGTCACCCGCGCCTGCGAAGCTGGCCCGGCTGAGCGTGACAACAGCTCGGTGATGGCCGACATCTTGCGTCTGCGCCAAGAAGAAGCGCAGTTGCTGGGCTACGCCAACTACGCTGAAGTCTCTTTGGTGCCCAAGATGGCCGAGAGCCCGGCACAAGTGATCGACTTCCTCAGCGACTTGGCCCGCCGTGCCCGGCCCTACGCCGAGAAAGACTTGGCCGAGCTGCGCGACTTTGCTGCTAAGGAACTTGATCTGCACGACCTGCAATCGTGGGACGTCTCCTTCGCCAGCGAAAAGCTCAAGGAAGCGCGTTACGCCTTCAGCGACCTGGAAGTGAAGCAGTACTTCACCGAACCCAAGGTGCTGGCCGGGCTGTTCAAGATCATCGAAAGCCTGTTCGATGTCGCCATTCGACCGGACAGCGCGCCGGTTTGGCATGCGTCGGTGCGTTTTTATCGCATCGAGCGCACCACCCCCCAAGGCACCGAGCTGGTCGGTCAGTTCTACCTCGACCCCTACGCCCGCCCCGGCAAGCGCCCCGGCGCTTGGATGGACGACGTGCGCGGCCGCTGGTTGCGGGCCGACAGCGGCACGCTGCAAACCCCGGTGGCGCATTTGGTGTGCAACTTCCCGGCCCCCGTGGGGGAGCAACCCGCGCTGCTGACGCACGACGACGTGCAGACCCTGTTCCACGAGTTCGGCCACGGTCTGCATCACATGCTGACCCAAGTCAGCGAGCTGGGCGTGTCAGGCATCAGCGGCGTCGAGTGGGATGCCGTCGAGCTGCCGAGCCAGTTCATGGAGAACTTCTGCTGGGAATGGGACGTGCTCAAGCACATGACAGCCCACGTCGAAACGGCTGAGCCGCTGCCACGCGCGCTGTTTGACAAGATGATCGCCGCCAAGAACTTCCAAAGCGGCCTGATGACGCTGCGCCAAGTCGAGTTCTCGCTGCTCGACATGCGCCTGCATGGCGAAGCCGGTAGTGAGACTCGCGTGCAGCAGATCATCGACGAGGTGCGCGCCGCATTTGCCGTGCTGATGCCGCCGGCCTTCAACCGCTTCCAGCACACCTTCTCGCACATCTTTGCCGGGGGCTACGCCGCTGGGTACTACAGCTACAAGTGGGCTGAGCTGCTGAGCGCGGATGCGTGGAGTGCGTTTGAAGAAGAAGGCGTGGACAACCCCGCCACCGGCCTGCGTTTCCGCCGCGAGATTTTGGAAGCCGGCAGCGCCCGCGACGCCATCGACAACTTCAAAGCCTTCCGAGGCCGTGCGCCGACCATCGACGCGCTGCTGCGTCATCAAGGGATGGGCGCGGCTTTTTGTTAGACAAAGCCGTCAAAACATCCCCGCCGCCGTTCAGCGCCGATCCCGCAATGCGTGGGCGATGGTGCTGATATCGACGTATTCGAGTTCGCTGCCGACGGGCACGCCCCGGGCGAGGCGAGTGATGGCGAGGGCGGGGATGTTTTTGAAGGCTTCGCTGATGACGTGGGCGGTGACTTCGCCTTCAGCGGTGAAGCTGGTGGCCACGATCAGTTCGCGGATCTCGCCTTCTTGGATGCGTTTGACCAAGGCCGGGAGGCCGATGTCACGCACGCTTTTGCCGTCGAGCGGGCTCAGGCGGCCCATCAAGACGAAATAGCGCCCCCGATAACTGCCGGTGCGCTCAATGGCTGCTTGATCTGAAGGGGTTTCGACCACGCAGAGTTGCTGCGCGTCGCGCCCGGGGCTCAGGCAGGTCGGGCAGATCGGCTGCTCAGAAAAAGTGTGGCAGCGCTCGCAGTGCTGCACGCTGTACACGGCTTTTTCGAGCGCAACGGCTAGGCGACGAGCGCCGTCGCGGTCGTGCTGCAAGAGGTGATAGGCCATGCGCTGCGCCGACTTGATGCCCACACCGGGCAGGCGACGCAGCCCCTCGATCAGGTTATCGAGATCGTTCATGGCGCTGATGATGTCCTTAGAAAGGCAACTTCATGCCCGGCGGCAGCGACATGCCGGCGCTGAGCTTGCCCATCTTGGCTTCGCTCAGGGCTTCAGCGCGGCGCAGGCCGTCGTTGAAAGCGGCGGCGACCAAGTCTTCCAGCATGTCCTTGTCGTCGGCCAGCAAGCTGGGGTCGATGGTGATGCGCTTCACATCGTGCTTGCACGTCATCAAAACCTTGACCAAGCCGGCCCCCGATTGCCCCTCAACCTCAATCAGCGCCAGCTCTTCTTGGGCTTTCTTGATGTTGTCTTGCATGGCTTGGGCTTGTTTCATCAGCCCGGCGATCTGTCCTTTGAACATGGAAGTCCTCTTTCAGTGAATAAACGGGTCAAAAATCAGCTTGATGGGTTCAGAGCGCCCGGACCGAGCCCGGCACGATGCGCGATTGCGGAAAACGGGCCAGCAAGCTCTGCACCACAGGGTCGGCTTGGATGGTTTGTTCGGCTTCGATCTGCGCTCGGGCACGATCAGCGGCGTCACGCTTGAACACGTTATCGCTCACCGCGCCCACTTGGATCTGCAAACTCAGCTTGCCCACCTCGGGGCTGGCTTGCATCGCGCTCAGCAGTCGGTCGCGGTAGCCGTCTTGGCGCAAGGTTTCGCGTTCCACTTGCAACACCCAGCACGGCGGCGTGGCTTGGGTATCAATACGCACACACCCGGCTTGCATCACCAGCTCACGGGTCATGGCCGTCACGGCCCCTTGGGCGATCAAGCCCCTGGCCACCGCGATCCAGCGCTCTTGGTCAGCACCGCTGGCCACGGTCTCGGTAGATGCCAAGGCCGGGGCCACCACCGGCTCAGCTTGGACCGGAGCGACGGCGTATTCCTCAGGCAGTTCTTCCCAAGGGGGGACGGAGCTGCCGCTGCTGGGCGTGGGGGTCGGAGCAGGCACAGGCACAACAGGGCTTGGCACCTCTATCCGTTCGCCCTGAGCTTGTCGAAGGGCCGGTGTTGCCGTTGCCGGGGCCTGTGTCGCCGGGCGCGGGGTTTCGACAGGCTCAGCCCGAACGGGTGTGGGCACCGGCTTGGCCGCGCCCCCCTCGGGCCGGAAGGCCAACAAGCGCAGCAGCACCATCACCAAGCCGCTGTATTCGTCCGGGGCCAAGTTGAGTTCGTTGCGACCATGCAGGCTCACGCTGTAAAGCAGCTGGGTTTCATCGGCGGCCAGTTGCCCGGCCAAGGCGACGATGGCTTCGGTTTGCGGGTCGTTGGGGTCGAGCGCGCCGGGCACCGCTTGTTGCACCGCCATGTGCTGGGCCAGCAAGGCCAGCTCTTCCAGGGTGCCGGCCGCCGAGAGGCCCAGAGCGCGCAGTTGATCGGTGATCTGCACCAAAGCGGCACCATCACCCGCCACCAAGGCTTCAACGATGCGCACCACGTGGCTGCGATCCACCGCGCCGAGCATGTTGCGCACAACAGCCTCTTGCAGCGAGCCGCCTGCATAGGCAATGGCCTGATCGGTGAGCGAGAGCGCGTCGCGCATTGAGCCGCGCGCCGCGCGCGCCATCAAGCGCAGTGCGCCCACTTCAAAGGGCACCGCCTCTTGCGCCAGCACCGTGGCCAGATGTTCTTGGATGGTTTGCGGTGCCATGGGCCGCAGGTTGAACTGCAAACAGCGGCTCAGCACCGTGACCGGCACCTTTTGCGGATCGGTGGTCGCTAAAACGAATTTGAGATATTCGGGCGGCTCTTCAAGCGTCTTGAGCATCGCATTGAAGGCCGTCGTGGTCAGCATGTGGACTTCGTCGATCATGTAGACCTTGAAGCGCCCCACCACCGGCTTGTAAACCGCCTGATCCAGCAACTGGCTGATCTCGTCCACCCCGCGATTGGAGGCTGCGTCGAGCTCGATGTAATCGACAAAGCGCCCGGCATCAATCGCACGACACGATTCACACACCCCACAAGGCGTCGCCGTGATGCCGCCTTGGCCGTCCACCCCGGTGCAGTTGAGGCTCTTGGCCAAAATGCGCGACACCGTCGTCTTGCCCACCCCACGTGTGCCGGTGAACAAATAAGCGTGATGCAAGCGCTGTTGGGTCAACGCATTGCCCAGCGCCTGAACCACATGCTCCTGCCCCACCATCTCAGTAAAACTGCGCGGTCGGTATTTGCGGGCAAGAACAATATAGGTCATGAATCAAGGACAAAAGCGGTGGGCGCTGCATTCTAAGGGTGGGGCGGCGTGAGGGGGGTATGCCCCTCACACCCATGCTCAAACCACCATGATGCTGGCGGGCTCAGACCATAGCCCTGCCCCACCAGCGTTGATGCCGCGCACGCGCACCCAGAAGGTTTGTGCGGCGGGCAGATCGCGCAGCAAGATGTGCATGCTGCTTGTGGAGGTCAACGCATGGTGCCAGTTGGCATCGACATTCGGGTCGCCCTGCGCAATATCCGCTTCGTAGCTGCCCGCCCCAGGCAAACGGTTAACGCGCACGTCCACCTGCCCCCCAAGCACGCCACGCTTGAGCTTCAAGCCCTCAGGGGCCAGCAAGGGCTCGGCATGGTCACCGCGCACCGCATCACGACGCAAATCAAACCCCGTGGATTGCAGGGCCGATTCATCGTCATTGGCCACAAATTCCAAGTACTTCACCAACGTTTGCAGCAACCCCGCTAAGGCCTCACGGGCGCTGTTGCGCTCAGCAATCTTGATCGTGTCGTGCGTCAGGCTGGCGCGATACGCACTGCGATACACCTCAAAAGCCGCATTGATCTGCGCCAAACTCGGCGCCGGTGCCGGCC
>NZ_JBYSVC010000058.1:0-15297 GCF_057922285.1 Leptothrix toolikensis (SeqCode) | reverse complement strand
TCACCGCTGCTTGTGCTGCGGCCAGACGGGCGATGGGGACGCGGAAGGGCGAGCAGCTGACGTAGTCGAGGCCGGCGCGGTGGAAGAAGGTGATGGAGGCGGGGTCGCCGCCGTGTTCGCCGCAGACACCCAGCGAGAGATCGGGCCGGGTGGCGCGGCCTTGGCGGGCGGCCAGGGCGACGAGTTGGCCGACGCCTTCTTGGTCGATGGAGCGGAAGGGGTCGTGCTCGTAGATGCCGTGGTGCAAATAGGCCGGCAAGAAGCTGCCAGCGTCATCGCGTGAAAAACCCAGCGTCATCTGCGTCAGATCGTTGGTGCCAAAGGAGAAAAACTCGGCCCCTTGGGCGATGCGGTCGGCCACCAAAGCGGCCCGTGGGGTTTCGATCATGGAGCCGACGCGATACGCCACTTTGGCCCCTTGTTCGGCAAACACCTGTGCGGCCACGCGGTGGACGAGATCGGCTTGCAGGCTGAACTCGCGCAAGGTGCCCACCAGCGGAATCATCACCTCGGGCTCCACGACCAGCCCCTCGGCTTGGACGTGGAGTGCCGCTTCAAAAACGGCGCGGGCTTGCATCTCGGTGATCTCGGGAAAGCTGATGCCCAAGCGACAGCCTCGGTGGCCGAGCATGGGGTTGAATTCATGCAGCGCTTCGACCCGCTGGCGGATCTGGGTGATGGGCAGGCGCATCTGGCGCGCCATGGCTTGTTGACCGGCTTCGTCGTGCGGCAGGAATTCGTGCAGCGGCGGGTCCAGCAGGCGGATCGTCACCGGCAGACCGGCCATGGCGCGAAAGAGCCCTTCAAAATCGCTGCGCTGCATGGGCAGCAACTGCGCCAACGCTTTGCGCCGCCCGGCTTCGTCGTCGGCCAAGATCATTTCGCGCACCGCCCGGATGCGATCACCTTGGAAAAACATGTGCTCGGTGCGGCACAGGCCGATGCCCGTGGCCCCGAGGCGGCGGGCGACCAGCGCGTCTTGAGGGGTGTCGGCGTTGGCGCGCACGGCCAAGCGACGATGACGATCGGCCAGCGCCATCAGGGCGGCGAGATCACCGCTCAAATCGCTCTCAAACACCGCCCGCGTGGGAATGCGCCCGTCAAAGACTTCGCCGGTGGAGCCGTTGAGCGAGATCCAGTCGCCCTCATGCCACGTCAGCGCGCCGATGCGCATGGTGCGAGCCTTCAGATCGACCTGCACCGCCCCGGCCCCCGAGATGCAGCACTTGCCCATGCCACGCGCCACCACGGCGGCGTGCGAGGTCATGCCGCCGCGCGCGGTCAGGATGCCTTGGGCCACGCTCATGCCGCGCAAGTCCTCGGGCGAGGTTTCTTGGCGCACCAAAATCACCGCCCGACCGTCAGCCCTGCCGTCAGCCCGACCATCACCGCGCTCGCCCTTGGCCCAAGCTTCGGCCTCGTCGGCAAAAAACACCACCTGTCCGGTGGCAGCGCCGGGCGACGCCGGCAACCCCCGGGCGATGGGCCGAGCGGCTTGCAGCGCTGCGGGCTCAAAGACTGGGTGCAGCAGATCGTTGAGTCGATCCGGCGTGACCCGCAACAACGCGGTGGGCTCATCGATCAGGCCTTGGGCGAGCATCTCCATGGCGATGCGCACCATGGCCGCGCCGGTGCGCTTGCCGTTGCGGGTTTGGAGCATCCAGAGCTTGCCTTCTTGGATAGTGAACTCCATGTCCTGCATGTCCTTGAAGTGGTTCTCCAGCAAAGTCTCAAACTGCAAAAGCGCTTGAAAAATCGTCGGCATCAGCTCTTCCAGCGAGGGGTAGCGCGCTTGGCGCTCGACTTCATCCACCTGCGCAAGCTCAGCCCAGCGGCGTGAGCCGATCAGCGTGATCTGCTGCGGCGTGCGGATACCGGCCACCACGTCTTCGCCCTGCGCGTTGACCAGAAATTCGCCGTTGAACAAGTCTTCGCCCGTGCCCGCGTCGCGGCTGAAGGCCACGCCCGTGGCGCTGTGCTCGCCCCGGTTGCCAAAGACCATCGCCTGCACGTTCACCGCCGTGCCCCAAGACGCGGGGATGTCGTTGAGTTGGCGGTAAACCACCGCCCGCTCGTTGTGCCAGCTCTCAAACACCGCCAGCACTGCGCCGCGCAACTGCTCCCACGGATCGGTCGGAAAGTCGCGACCGATGCGCGCGCGGATCAGCGCCTTGAAGCCCTGCACCAGTTCTTGCAGATCAGCGGCGTCCAGGTCGGTATCGAGCTTGACGCCCTTGTGGGCTTTGACCCGGTCGATCACCACTTCAAAAGGGTCGCTGTCTTCTTTGGAGGCGGGTTTGAGGCCCATCACCACATCGCCGTACATCTGGATAAAGCGCCGGTACGCATCCCACGCAAAGCGCTCGTTGCCGGCCTTGCGACCGAGCCCGATCACCGCCGCGTCGTTCAGCCCCAAGTTCAAGATGGTGTCCATCATCCCCGGCATCGAAGCGCGCGCGCCGGAGCGCACCGAAAGCAGCAGCGGATCGTTGGCATCGCCAAAGCGCTTGCCCATCTCGGCCTCGATATGCGCCAAGCCCGAGCGCACCTCGGCCTCGATGCTCGCCAGCAGCACCTCCGGCCCTTGCTGAGGGGAGCGTTGGTTGAACAGCGCGCAAGCCTCGGTGCTGATCGTGAAGCCCGCCGGCACCGGCAGCCCCAAGCGGCACATCTCCGCCAAATTGGCCCCTTTGCCCCCCAGCACATCCTTCATCCCCGCCCCACCCTCGGTGCCTTGAGCCCCAAAGCGGTAAACGTACTTGGGTGCATGCGAGGGTTGCTGGGCGGAAGGCGGCAGAGCGTGGATCGGGGTGTTCATGGGGAAACCTCCGTGTCTGGGAGCAAGGATTCAACAGGTTGAATCTGATCGTAGCCCGAACAGACAACAAAAAAGCACCGAGGTGAAAACCTGGGTGCTTGATTGGCGGAAGTACTGCGTGAAGTGATCCTGGTGGGCGGTGCAGGGTTCGAACCTGCGACCCCTGCCGTGTGAAGGCAGTGCTCTACCGCTGAGCTAACCGCCCTTTTATCAACATCGCAATAAACGTCGTTGATATCAGGAGAACGCGATTATAGAGCTATTTTTTGCCAAAGAGCTTTGCCCTTTGAAAATTTATCAAGTTCTTCGACCATCGCGCGGTGGGCGACGCGCTCAGCCTCGGTCGGCTGTTGGACGATGAGGGTGAAGGCGCTGAAATCTGCCAAGGCGGGCCCGCCCGCACCTTGACCGCCGTGGTGGCCGTCGCTGTCGTCCATGACCAAGGCTTTTTGGCCGCGCGTCATGCGCAGGTACACCTCGGCCAGCAGACCGGCGTCGAGCAACGCGCCGTGCAAAGTCCGGCCGGTGCTGTCCACTTCCAAGCGCTTGCACAGGGCGTCGAGCGAGTTGGCCTTGCCGGGGAACTGATCGCGCGCCATCAACAGGCTATCGACCACCGGCCCGGTATGGCTGGCAAACGTCGGCTTGCCCAAACGCTTCAACTCGGCGTTGAGAAAGCCCAGATCGAAAGCCGCGTTGTGGATGATGATCTCGGCCCCGGCGACGAAGTCGAGCAGCTCATCGACCACCGCCGCAAAGAGCAGCTTGTCGGCCAAGAACTCATCGGTCAGGCCGTGGATCTTGACCGCGTCTTCGTGGTTGGCCCGCTCGGGGTTGAGGTAGTGGTGAAACGTGCGGCCGGTGAGCTGGCGGTTGTCCATCTCGATGCAACCGATTTCGATGATCCGGTCGCCACGGTCCGGGTGCAGGCCGGTGGTTTCGGTATCCAGAAAGACTTGTCGCATCTCAGTGCTTTTCTTTGGCGTGATTGATCGAGTAACGCGGGATCTCGATCACCAAATCGGTCTTGGCGACGATGGCTTGGCAGGCCAAACGCGAATTGGGCTCCAGCCCCCAGGCGCGATCGAGCAGATCTTCCTCGGTCTCTTCCATCTCACCCAGCGAGGCAAAGCCTTCGCGCACGATGACGTGACAGGTGGTGCATGCGCAGCTCATCTCGCAGGCGTGCTCAAGCGCGATGCCGTTTTCAATCAAAGCTTCGCAGATCGAGGTGCCAACGGGCACCTGCACGCTGGCACCAGTGGGGCAGTATTCCTGATGCGGCAGGATCCGAATGATGGTCATGCGTCCGTGTTCCTGTTCAAACTTGGTCGATATTGCGCCCAGCCAAGGCTTGGCGAATACCGCGATTCATGCGCTCAGCTGCAAAGGCTTCGGTGCCGAGCGCCAAGGCTTTGGTGGCGATCTCCATCGGCTCGGGCACCTCGCCCTTGGCGGCTTGCTCGGCGCGGTCGATGAGGCGCTCGATGTCTTCACGGGCATCGCCGTCAAGCAAATCGCCGTCAGCGGCCAAGGCCGAGCGGGTCGCCAGCACCAAGCGTTCAGCTTCGACCCGCGCTTCACGCAGCACGCGCAAGTGCATATCGCTCTCGGCCGAGGCAAAACCGTCTTGCAGCATCTGCGCCACTTGGTCGTCGGCCAGCCCGTAGCTGGGTTTGACGACGATGGAGGCTTCGACGCCTGAGACCATTTCGCGCGCAAAGACCGAAAGCAGCCCGTCGGCATCGACTTGGAAGGTCACGCGGATGCGCGCCACCCCGGCGGCCATCGGCGGGATACCGCGCAGCTCAAAGCGCGCCAGCGAGCGGCAATCACTCACCAGCTCACGCTCGCCTTGCACCACATGCACCGCCAACGCGGTTTGACCGTCCTTGAAGGTGGTGAAGTCCTGCGCCTTGGCCACCGGCAAGGTGGCGTTGCGCTCGATGATGCGTTCCACCAAGCCGCCCATGGTTTCCAAGCCAAGGGAGAGCGGAATCACATCCAGCAAGAGCAATTCGCCTTGGGCCGAGTTGCCCGCCAACGCGTTGGCTTGGATGGCTGCGCCGATGGCGACCACCTCGTCCGGGTTCAGATTGGTCAGCGGCTCACGGCCAAAGACCTTGGCCACGGCTTGGCGCACCTGCGGCATGCGGGTCGAACCGCCCACCATCACCACGCCTTGAACCTCGTCCACCGTGACGCGCGCATCACGCAACACGCGCTTGAGCAAGCTGACGGTGCGCTGGGTCAACGGAGCGGTCAAGGTTTCAAACGCCGCCCGGCTCACGCTGAGCGTCAAGGTGCCCACGCGCAGCGCCAGCTCAAAATCAAAACTCTCGGCCACGGTGAGCCGCTCTTTGCAAGCCCGGGCCGCTGTTTGCAGCCGGCGCTTGTCCGAAGGGCTCAGGGTTTCAAGGGCCGGCAGCCCGGCTTGGGTCAGCAGACCTTGGGCCAAGGCTTCGTCGTAGTCATCGCCGCCCAGCGCCGCGTCACCGCCCACGCCGACCACCTCAAACACCCCGCGCGACAAGCGCAGCAGCGAAATATCGAAGGTGCCGCCGCCCAGATCGAAGACGGCGTAAAGCCCTTCGGACGCATTGTCCAGCCCATAAGCGATGGCGGCGGCGGTGGGCTCGTTGAGCAAGCGCAACACGTTCAGCCCAGCCAGACGCGCGGCATCTTTGGTGGACTGGCGCTGAGCGTCGTCAAAGTAAGCCGGCACCGTCACCACCGCACCGTACAGATCATCGACAAACGTGTCTTCAGCCCGGTAACGCAGCGTGGCCAAAATCTCGGCCGAGACTTCGACCGGGGTTTTCAGGCCGTCGCGGGTCTCGATGGCCACCATGCCGGGTTGATCGACAAAGCGATAAGGCAACTTGTCGCGCCCAGCCACCTCGGCCAAGCTGCGCCCCATGAAGCGCTTGACGGAGACCAAGGTATTTTCCGGGTCGTCGCCCTGCGCCGCCAACGCCGCCGCCCCGATCTCGCGCCGACCTTGGCCCAGATAACGCACCGCCGAGGGCAGGATCACCCGACCTTCGGCGTCCGGCAAACATTCGGCCACCCCATGGCGCACACAGGCGACCAAGGAATGGGTGGTGCCCAAATCAATGCCCACGGCCACGCGCCGCTGATGGGGGTCCGGCGCCTGTCCCGGCTCGGAAAGTTGCAACAAGGCCATGAAGAATCAGGATTCCAAGAGATCAAGCTGCCGATCAACATCGGCGGCAAATTTGCGCACAAACATCCAAGCGCGCACCTGTGCAGCAGCGGCCGACCAGTCTTGGCGGGCGTCGATGACCTCGCCCAAGGTGGTTTGGAGCTGGCGCTCTTGCTGTGCCACGGCCTCGGCCAAACGGTCGAGCTCGGCGTGGTCACGCGCTTGCACGGCTTCATCCAAGGCTTCGCGCCAAGCCATTTGCTGCATCAAAAAAGCAACCGGCATGGCGGTGTTGGTTTCAGCGCCCACCGAGACGCCATGCAGTAAGCACAACTGCGTGGCGCGCTGGATCGGGTCTTTGAGCCGCTGATAGGCCTCGTTGACCCGCACCGCCCATTGCATGGCCACGCGCTGCGCGGCAGCCCCTTGGGCGGCAAAACGATCTGGATGGACCTCCGTTTGCAGCGCCTTCCAGCGTGCATCAAGGCTGGCGCGATCTTGGGCGAAGGCCCGAGGCACGCCCAACAGATCGAAGTCGTTGTCGTCGAGTTTCATCGCGCAGACGCTCAGACCCGGAAGGATTCACCGCAACCGCAACGATCTTTTTCGCGCGGGTTGTTGAAACGGAAACCTTCGTTCAGGCCTTCGCGGACGAAATCGAGCTCGGTGCCGTCAAGGTACGGCAGGCTCTTCGGGTCGATCAAGATCTTGACGCCGTGATCCTCGAAGACTTTGTCCTCGGGGGCGACGTCATCGGCATATTCCAGCTTGTAGGCCAGACCGGAACAGCCGGTGGTCTTGACCCCGAGACGCACGCCCACGCCCTTGCCCCGACGGGCGAGGTAACGCGTGACGTGCCGGGCGGCGGCATCGGTGAGCGTGATCATGCGGCGTGCCGAGCCTTGTAGTCGTCCACGGCCGCCTTGATGGCGTCCTCAGCCAAGATCGAGCAATGGATCTTCACCGGGGGCAGCGCCAGCTCTTCAGCGATGGCGGTGTTCTTGATCGTCAACGCTTGGTCCAAGGTTTTGCCCTTGACCCATTCGGTGACGAGCGAGCTTGAAGCAATCGCCGAGCCACAGCCGTAGGTTTTGAACTTGGCGTCTTCGATCAAGCCGGTGGCCGGATTGACGCGGATTTGCAGCTTCATCACGTCGCCGCACGCCGGAGCACCCACCATGCCGGTGCCCACGTTTTCATCGGTCTTGTCGAAACCACCCACGTTGCGCGGATGTTCATAGTGGTCGAGGACCTTGTCGCTGTATGCCATGTCGTTCTCCTTCGCGGCTTAATGCGCCGCCCACTGGATGGCGCTGATGTCCACGCCGTCCTGATACATCTCCCACAGAGGGGAGAGTTCGCGCAGCCGCGACACCTGATCCTTGAGCACCGAGATCGCGTAATCGATCTCGTCCGAGGTGGTGAAGCGGCCCATCGTCATGCGCAAACTTGAGTGCGCTAATTCATCGCTGCGACCCAAGGCGCGCAGCACGTAGCTGGGTTCCAAGCTGGCCGAGGTGCAGGCCGAGCCGGACGATACCGCCAAGCCCTTCACGCCCATGATGAGCGACTCGCCCTCGACGTAATTGAAGGAAATGTTGACGTTGTGCGGCACGCGCTGGGTCAAGTCCCCGTTGATGAAGGTCTGCTCGATGCCGGCCAAACCGTCGAACAAACGCTTTTGCAGCCCACGGATGCGTTCGAGCTCAGAGGCCATCTCAACACGTGCAATGCGGAAGGCTTCGCCCATGCCGACGATTTGATGCACCGGCAAAGTGCCCGAGCGCATACCGCGCTCATGACCACCGCCGTGCATTTGCGCTTCCAAGCGCACACGCGGCTTGCGCCGCACGTACAAAGCCCCGATGCCCTTGGGGCCGTAGGTCTTGTGCGAGGCCAGGCTCATCAAATCGACCGGCAAGGTGGCCAAGTCGATCACCATCTTGCCGGTGGCTTGGGCCGCATCGACGTGGAAGACAATGCCGCGCTCCCGGCACAGGGTGCCGATGGCCGTCATGTCTTGGATCACGCCGATCTCGTTGTTCACCGCCATCACCGAGACCAAGATGGTGTCGGGTCGCAGCGCCGCTTTGAACGCATCGAAGTTCAGCAAGCCGTCTTCTTGCACATCAAGGTACGTCACCTCGAAGCCTTGGCGCTCCAGCTCACGCATGGTGTCGAGCACCGCTTTGTGCTCGGTCTTGACCGTGATCAGATGCTTGCCGCGTGTTTTGTAGAACTGCGCCGCACCCTTGATGGCGAGGTTGTTCGATTCGGTCGCGCCCGAGGTCCAGACGATTTCGCGCGGATCGGCACCAATCAACGCCGCGACCTCGTGCCGGGCCTTTTCCACCGCCTCCTCGGCTTCCCAACCCCAAGCGTGACTGCGTGAAGCGGGATTGCCAAAGTGCTCGCGCAGCCAAGGAATCATGGCGTCCACCACACGCGGATCGCAAGGCGTGGTGGCACCGTAGTCGAGATAGATCGGAAAGTGAGGAGTCATGATCGGCAGAAGAATGGGGATCACTTGTTGAAGATGTTGCCCAAGGCAAAGACGGAATTGGGCGCGGTGATCTTGATCGGCTTCAAAACGGGCTGGCTGGAGATGGCGCGCTTGATCGCCGCCTCTTCGACCGACACGCCGCGTGCGAGCTGGTCATCGACCAAGCTCTTGAGGGTGATCGAGTTGAGGTAGTCGAGCATGCGGGCGTTGAGGCTGGCCCAAAGGTCATGCGTCATGCAGCGCCCGGTTTCATCGCCCATACAGTTCTCGCCGCCGCCGCAGCCGGTGGCGTCAATGGCTTCATCGACGGCCACGATGATGTCCGAGACGGTGATTTCCTCGGCCTTGCGCCCCAGGGAATAGCCGCCACCCGGACCGCGCGTGCTTTCGACCAGTTCGTTGCGGCGCAGCTTGCCGAACAACTGCTCAAGATAGGAGAGAGAAATCTGCTGGCGCTGGCTGATGGCGGCCAAAGCCACTGGTCCGCTGTGCTCGCGCAGGGCCAGATCGATCATCGCCGTGACGGCGAATCGTCCTTTGGTGGTCAGTCGCATGAGAGAACTCCTTGAACCCGAGTGATTTAGTCAATTATAGGCGAGTCCTCGGCCGAGCCCTCCCACCCGGGGTCCGCCACGGGCTCAACAGGATAAAGCCGCGCGATCAACCCGTCGCAGGCCGACTCGATCAAGTCCAGCACCCGCTCAAAACCCGCTGCACCGCCGTAATAGGGGTCAGGTACGGCCTGGGGCGAGCCCTCGGGGGCGAAATCCATGAAGCGGTGGAGACGGCCTTGGAGTTCCTCGGGGCAACGTTCCATCAAGTCACGCAGGTTCTCGTTGTCCATCGCCAGAATCAGATCGAAGGTCTCGAAGTCGCCATCGACCACCTTGCGGGCCTGAAGCGTGGACAGGTCATAGCCCCGGCGGGCGGCGTGGGCGATGCTGCGCTCGTCGGGCGATTTGCCGACGTGATACGCCTGCGTGCCGGCTGAATCCAGCTCAACCCGATCCGTCAAGCCATGGCGCAGCAGCCGGTGGCGCAGCACAGCTTCAGCGGTGGGTGAGCGGCAAATGTTGCCCATGCACACCATCAAGATGCGCAACTTGATCGCCGAGCGGCGCGGAGAGGAGGACGTCATAGAGCACCTTGGCCTTGGCCCTGGAGGGGCCGAGTGGTTGTCGGGGTGGTGAGAGGGGAAACCGTATCGCTGCCCGGCGCGCCAAAGGCCTGCTCACGCAGCAAAGCCAGTTGATCGCGCACCCGGGCAGCTTGTTCAAATTCGAGGTTGCGCGCGTGGTCAAGCATCTGCTTTTCCAGCTGCTTGATGCGCCGGCCCAGATCCTTTTCCGACAAGGCCCCGACCTCGGCTGCCAAGGCCAAGCGACCGGCTTGGGCCTCGCTGGCGCTCGGTCGGTCGGCAGCATAAACGCCGTCGATCAGCTCTTTAACCTCCTTGCGGATGCCGCGCGGCGTGATGCCGTGAGCGGCGTTGTGCAGCACTTGGCGCTCGCGCCGGCGCTCGGTCTCACCGATGGCGCGGCGCATCGACTCGGTCATGCGGTCAGCGTAGAGGATCGCTTGGCCGTTGACGTTGCGCGCCGCCCGGCCGATGGTCTGGATCAGGCTGCGCTCGCTGCGCAAAAAGCCTTCCTTGTCGGCGTCCAGAATCGCCACCAGCGACACCTCAGGGATATCCAAGCCTTCACGCAGCAAGTTGATGCCCACCAGCACATCAAAAGCCCCGAGGCGCAGATCGCGCAGGATCTCGACGCGCTCAACGGTGTCGATGTCCGAGTGCAAGTAGCGCACCTTGACACCGTTTTCGCCCAAATACTCGGTGAGCTGCTCGGCCATGCGCTTGGTCAAGGTGGTGATCAACACCCGCTCGCCGACCTTGACGCGCAGATGAATCTCTTGGAGCACATCGTCCACTTGGTGCAAGGCCGGACGCACTTCCACCAAGGGGTCCACCAAGCCGGTGGGCCGCACCAATTGCTCGACCACCGCGCCGGCGTGGGTCTTTTCGTAATCAGCCGGCGTGGCCGAGACAAACACCGCTTGGCGCATCTTGCGTTCGAATTCGTCGAACTTAAGCGGCCGGTTGTCGAGCGCGCTGGGTAGGCGAAAACCGTACTCCACCAAGGTGGTCTTGCGCGAGCGGTCGCCGTTGTACATGCCGCCAAACTGGCCAATCAGCACATGGCTTTCGTCCAAGAACATCAGCGCATCGGCTGGCATGTAATCGACCAAGGTCGGCGGTGGATCGCCCGGCTTCGCGCCCGAAAGGTGACGGGTGTAGTTCTCGATGCCTTTGCAGTGACCCACTTCTTGGAGCATTTCCAAATCAAAGCGGGTGCGCTGCTCGATGCGCTGCGCCTCCACCAGCTTGCCTTGGGCGACGAACTCGGCCAAGCGCTCGCGCAGCTCCAGCTTGATGCCCTCCATGGCGGCCAGCACCTGCTCGCGCGGCGTCACGTAATGGCTGGCTGGGTAGATGGTGAAGCGCGGGATCTTCTGCCGGATCTGGCCGGTGAGCGGGTCAAACAGCGACAGGGTTTCAACCTCGTCGTCGAACATCTCGATGCGGATCGCCAACTCCGAGTGTTCGGCCGGAAAGACGTCGATGGTGTCGCCGCGCACCCGAAAAGCCCCACGCGTGAACTCGATGTCGTTGCGGCTGTACTGCATGCGCACCAGCTGTGCGATCACATCGCGCTGGCCCACACGGTCCCCAATGCGCACGATGAAGCGCATCTGGGTGTAGTCCTCGGGCTTGCCGATGCCGTAGATTGCGCTGACTGACGCGACGATCACCGTGTCGCGCCGCTCCAGCACGCTTTTGGTGGCGCTAAGCCGCATCTGCTCAATGTGCTCGTTGATGGCCGAGTCTTTCTCAATGAACAGATCGCGCTGCGGCACGTAGGCTTCGGGCTGGTAGTAGTCGTAGTAGCTGACGAAATACTCGACGGCGTTCTTCGGGAAGAACTCGCGAAACTCGGCGTACAGCTGCGCGGCCAAGGTTTTGTTGGGGGCAAACACAATCGCTGGCCGACCCATGCGGGCGATCACGTTGGCCATGGTGAAGGTCTTGCCCGAGCCGGTCACGCCCAGCAAGGTCTGAAAAGTCAGCCCGGCCTCAAGCCCCTCGACCAGCTGATCAATCGCTGCTGGCTGATCCCCCGCTGGGGCGTAGGGTTGAAAGAGCTGGAAAGGCGAGCCTTCAAAGCTGACAAAGCGCCCTTGCGCTTCGCTCACACCGACATCGCTTGTTGCCACGTTGAAACCCTTCTCTTTGTTCGCCATGAAACCGGATCAGCAGCCTACCGCATGGTTGGATCGGTAAAATCCGCGCCCATCCTTCGATCAACCTCGACAAGCATCGTCATGACACTCTTCTCCTCCGTCGAAATGGCCCCGCGCGACCCGATTTTGGGTCTGAATGAACAGTTCAACGCCGATCCGAATCCTGCCAAGGTCAATCTGGGCGTGGGTGTGTATTACGACGACAACGGCAAGCTGCCCCTGCTGGCTTGCGTGGCTGCCGCTGAAAAACAACTCCTCGAAGCGTCCAAGCCGAAGGGCTACTTGCCGATCGACGGCATCGCCGCTTACGACAAGGCCGTGCAAGGCTTGGTGTTCGGTGCCGACAGCGAAGCCGTGACCAGCGGTCGCGTCGCCACCGTGCAAGCCTTGGGCGGCACCGGCGGCCTGAAGATCGGCGCTGACTTTCTGAAGAAGGTCAACCCGAACGCGGAGGTGTTGATCTCCGACCCATCGTGGGAAAACCACCGCGCGCTGTTCACCAACGCCGGCTTCAAGGTCGGCACCTACGCCTACTACGACGCTGACAACCGGGGCGTGAACTTCGCCGGCATGCTGGCTTCGCTGAACGCCGCTGCCGCTGGCACCGTGCTCGTGCTGCACGCTTGCTGCCACAACCCGACCGGCTACGACATCACGCCCGCACAGTGGGCTGAAGTGATCACCGTCATCAAGGCGCGCGGCTTGGTGCCCTTCCTCGACATGGCTTACCAAGGCTTTGGCGACGGCATCGCCGAAGACGGCAAGGTCATCGCTCAATTCTTGGCCTCAGGGCTGGAATTCTTCGTCTCGACCTCGTTTTCGAAGAGCTTCTCGCTCTACGGTGAGCGCGTCGGCGCGCTGTCGGTGGTCTGCACCAGCAAGGAAGAAACGGGCCGCGTGCTCTCGCAGCTCAAGATCGCCATCCGCACCAACTACTCCAACCCGCCGACCTTCGGTGCCCAGATCGTGGCCAATGTGCTGACCACGCCTGAGCTGCGCGCGCTGTGGGAGTCCGAACTGGCCGCCATGCGCGTGCGCATCAAAGAAATGCGCACCGCCTTGGTTGCCAAGCTGCAAGCCGCTGGCGTGACGCAGGACTTGTCCTTCATCACCCGCCAACAAGGCATGTTCAGCTACTCCGGCCTGAACAAGGACCAGATGGTGCGTCTGCGCGGTGAATTCGGCATCTACGGGGTCGATTCGGGCCGCATCTGCGTGGCTGCACTCAACAGCAAGAACATCGACGCTGTGGTCGCCGCCATCAAGGCGGTGCTCTGACCTTTCAGCGCCCGACGTTAAAAGGCCCGCTGATGCGGGCCTTTTTCTTGACCCGCCTTACCCGCTTTACCAGCCGTCGCCGCCACCGCCATCGCCGCCCGAGCCACCGCCGTCATCACCCCATTCGTTGCCGGTGCCGAAGTCGATCTCTGGCTCAGCGTAGCCCGGCCCCGAAGGGCTGAAAAAGCCCGGCTCGGCACCCCCGGACAAACCGCTCGACGCGCCAGCCGCATGGCCTTGATCGGTGGCTGATGCGTTGTTGGATGTCGCCGATGCCGCGTTGGATGAGCCGTGCATCATGTGCTCGGCCAACATGCCCAGCGCCACGCCACCCGCCACCCCGCCCGCCACCGCCATGCCAGTGCTGATGCCCGAGCCTGAACCCATCGCACCGCCGTGCTGCTGCGGATAGCCGCCAACAGCTGCTCCGCCCGCCACACCGCCCGGCCAGCCGGTGCTGCCCATGGTGCCCGCAGCCATGGCCGGTGAGGTTTGGAACGGCACTGTTTGCGGCCGCCGTGTCCAGCGCCATAGCCCATAGCCCAAACCGGCCAGACCCAGCACCCACACCCAACTGGGGATGCCACCGCCGCTGCTATGCGAGCTGCCGGTATCGGCCGGATTCATGCGCTGCATAGGCTGTTGCATGGGCTGCGGCGATACCGCCACCGCTGGGGATGTGGCAGGGGGACGTTGCACCGGCTCGTTGAGCCGCGCCCGAAAAGCCTTGAACTTATCGGGCTGCGTGAAGCTGAGCGCCGGATCCAGTTGGACCGCCTGATCCGCATGCCGGCGCGCCTCATCCATCCGCCCGTTGTGCGCCAAGATTTCGGCATAGAGGTAATGCGCCCGCGCGCTTTTGGGCTTGGCCTCCAGCACGTCACGCATCATCACTTCGGCCCGGTCGTAATGACCAGCATGCACTTCAGCCGCCACCTCTTCGACCTTCGGCAAAGCCCAAGCGCCCGTCGCAGCACCCGCCATCGCCCCCGCGATCAAGGCCCCACCCAGCACCGCACGCACGCCAGAACGCCAACCGTGTTTCATCACATTCGTCTCCATCAAAGCCAACCCCTCGGCTAGCTTGAATGCTCAAGATGAGGGCAGGCAGGGGAGAAATCAAGATCAGCCCGAACGGATGGAGGAATCCTCACCCCCCTAAATACGCCGCCTGCACCGCTGGGTCGTTGAGGAGGGTAGAGGCGGGGCCGGTGAGGGTGATGAGGCCGGAGTCCATGACGTAGCCGCGTGAGGCGAGGTGCAGGGCGCGGCTGGCGTTTTGTTCGACGAGGAGGATGGCAACGCCTTCGCGGTGGATCTGGGCGATCAGCTCGAAGATGGCATCGACCATTTGCGGGGCCAGGCCCATGGAGGGCTCGTCGAGCAGGAGCAAGGTGGGGCGGGCCATCAAGGCGCGGCCCATGACCAGCATCTGTTGTTCACCGCCGCTCAAGGTGCCAGCCAGTTGGCTGCGGCGCTCTTTGAGGCGCGGGAAAAGCGTGTAGACGCGCTCAAGATCAGCGTTGATCTGGGCGGTGTCGCGGCGCAGGTACGCGCCCATGGCGAGGTTCTCGGCGATGCTCATGCGCGTCAGGGTGCCGCGCCCCTCGGGCACCATCACCAAGCCTTGGCGGGCCAGATCCCAAGCGCCCTGCCCGGCCAGACTGCGACCTTGCCAGCGCACCTCGCCATCCGCCAGCGGATGCAGCGCGGTGATCGCCTTGAGCGTGCTGCTCTTGCCCGCACCGTTCGCGCCGATCAGGCACACCAGCTCGCCGGCGTGGACCGTGAACGACACGCCTTTGACGGCTTGGATGCCGCCATACGCCAGCTTGAGATCGCGCACATCCAACAAAGCGGTGGTCATCGGGCGGGCCCCAAGTAAGCGGCGATCACCGCCGGGTCGCGTTGCACCTCTTGCGGGGTGCCTGCGGCGATGCGTCGGCCTTGATCGAGCACCGTGACCCGGTCACACAGGCCCATCACCAATTTGACGTCGTGCTCGATCAGCAACACGGTGCAGCCATCGCGGCGGATGGTGTCGATCAACTGGCGCAGCACGACTTTTTCGGTGGCGTTCATGCCCGCTGCGGGCTCGTCCAGCGCCAGCAAAAGCGGCTCGGTGGCCAAGGCGCGAGCAATCTCCAGCCGCCGCTGATCGCCATAACTCAAGGTGCGGGCTTTGTAATCAGCCAGATGCTCGATGCCCACGTGCGCCAGCAAAGCGCG
>NZ_JBYSVC010000057.1:0-15759 GCF_057922285.1 Leptothrix toolikensis (SeqCode) | reverse complement strand
CTCGACCGCTGCGTGGCGGCGGTGACGGCGCGCCCTCAAGGCGCTAAAAAAGCCCGGGCCTTTCATGGCAAACGCATCTCCGGCACCGACCGCACGGAGCGGTCATCCACATACTGGGTCACAGCCGGCGTGGCGGTGCGCATTTGCAACTGCTCACGGGCCAAGCGATCCACCCGTAGATGGGTCGCTTGAGCGCGTTGCTCCACTTGCAAGCGCTCATCCTCGCTGGCCAACAGGCGCGACTCGACGTGTTCATGCTCCAAGGCCACAAACAATCGACGCGATTCATACGAGGTACGTACTAAATAGACTGCACTGACGATCAAAACCAGCAAGAGCAGCAGATTCAGTCGGGTCATGCCATCTCCTGAGGACGCAACGGCACAGCGGTGCGTTCGGCCACACGCAGCACGGCGGAACGCGAACGCGGATTGACACTCACCTCCGCCTCACTCGGCTTGATGCGGGCAAGGGCTTGCAAGCGGGCCGGCGGCGGCTCCGCCATCGGCGCGCGCCGATCCACCTCACCGCGCCCATGGCGCGCAATGAACGTCTTGACGATCCGGTCTTCGAGCGAATGGAAACTGATCACCGCCAGACGCCCACCGGGCGTGAGCAAATGCGCCAAGGCCGATTTCAGGCCTTGCTGGGCTTCATCAAGCTCGCCGTTGACCAAGATGCGCAGCGCTTGGAAGGTACGGGTGGCAGGATCTTGACCCCGCTCGCGCGTCTTGACCGCCCGCGCCACGATCTGGGCCAGATCAAGGGTGCGCAGCACCGGCACCCCGGTTTCGCGCCGTGCGACCAACGCTTTGGCGATGGCCGAAGCAAAGCGCTCCTCGCCAAAATCACGCACCACTTCAGCAATGCGGGCCTCGGGGGCCTTGGCCAAAAAGTCTGCGGCACTCTGGCCGCGCGTCGGGTCCATGCGCATGTCCAGCGGACCATCGCGGCGGAAGCTAAAACCACGCTCAGCCGTATCAATCTGCGGCGAAGAGACGCCCAGATCAAGCAAGACACCGGCCACGTGGGCCAGTCCCGCATCGGCCAGCACATCGCCCATCTCGGCAAAGCGGGCGTGGGTGATCGAAAAACGCGGATCGTCGATGCGTTCCGGGCCGGAGAGCGCATGAGCCACGGCCTCCGGGTCACGGTCAATGGCGATCAGTCGGCCCCGAGGTGAGAGCCGCGACAGGATCAGCCGTGAGTGCCCCCCGCGACCAAACGTGCCGTCCACATACACCCCATCGGGGTCATGCACCAAAGCATCGACTGCTTCATCGAGCAACACAGTTTTGTGCTGCGCCGGAGATGCCATCGTGGTCGTCGTCATGCCACCTCAACCCCACCCGCCGAGAACACAGCAGGCTTTATTACCAAGCAAAACACGCGCACAGAACCCCACGATTTGAAACAGCCCGCCAATGTAGCCGAGAAAAATTGTATCGGCAAGAAACATATGGGTGAAAATTCAATTAAATCAAGGACTTACCCGTTGGATTCGCTGGCGGTCGAACCCAAGCCTTGGCAGCTAAAAATCCATAGCCATGAAGGACTTGGCGCACATCAGCACCCTGCGCCATGCCCCCTTCAGGGATCAGATCGGTGCTTGATCCAGCCTGAGCGTCCGTCGCATCAACCACCCCCTGCAACGGGGGTCTGATCGCGGTGAAAATGACGCTCTCACTTCACTGGCTTAGGCGCAAGGGATTCATCATGGTTTTACACCGGCAAAGTCCAAGACATTGGCTGGCGATGGGCGCGTTGCTGCTCGGCCTGACCATGAGCGCCGCCGCTGCCGCCCAAGATATGCCTTCACGCGTGGGACGGGTGGCGCGCGTACAAGGTGACATCGCCTTGTACCTGCCCGCTGATCGGGACAACGAAGGGCCGGAAATCATTGCCGCGCCCCTCAACTGGCCCGTCGCACGGGGCCAACGCTTGGTGACCGAGGACGGCTCATCGGCCGAAATCAGCGTCGGCTCGATGCGCTGGCGCTTGGGCGCACGCACCGAGCTGCGGGTGCTGGATTTGGACGAGCACGATGTGCGCCTCGAACTACGCCAAGGCACGCTGGCGGTGCTGATGCCCGAAAACAATGACGCCCGCGAGGTCGAAATCTTGGTGGATGGCTCGCGCATTCGACCCAAGGGTCGCGGCTTGTTCCGCCTCGACTTGGATCCCGGCCAAGATCCCATCATCACCATCGACCAAGGCTCCTTGACGGTGGTGCAGCCGGACAACGCGCTCACGCTGCGGGCCGGACAAACCGTGCAATGGCAAGCCGACGGAGATTGGCGGCGCGTGGCCCCACGCCGCGATGAATTTGCCCGCTGGGCCATGCGCAACAACCTGCCCAGCCCGTCGCGCTTTGTGTCTTCTGACACCACGGGTTTCGAAGACTTGGAACGCCACGGCCGCTGGGAGCCAACCCGCGAGTGGGGCATGGCATGGTTTCCGCGTGACATTGACCCCGATTGGGCACCTTACAGCCAAGGTCGCTGGGCTTGGGTCTCGCCTTGGGGCTGGACGTGGATCGACGCCGCCCCGTGGGGCTTTGCCACCTCGCATTACGGCCGCTGGGTTCAGGAGCGCGGTCGCTGGGCGTGGCTGCCCGATGATGTGGCCCAACCCACGATGTACGCCCCCGCCAGGGTGACGTGGTCGAACGAGCCCATCGAACAGCATCGGTACAGCCGTCAAGCCGACTTTGCCCCAGGCTATTTCTGGACACCTTTGGGCCCCCGTGAGCGCTATCAGACCGTGATCCTGCCCCAGCGGCCGATGTACCGGGAGGAGCGACGCCACCCCCATCGTCCCGAGGAACGCTCTCGCGACGATGGGCCGCGCATCATGGCCCCGGTGAGGGTATCCCCAGCCCTGCAACCCGCCATCGTGCTGCCAGCACCGGCACAACCCGTGTATCAGCGTGACCGCGAGCATGAGCGTCATGATCGTGATCGCCCCAGTGGCAACGTCATCCGCGCGGGGGAGATCCGGCTTGCGCCAGGTTTGCAAGCTCCCACAGCGCCACAGCCACAGCCACAGCCCACGATGCGGCAGGAGAAGCCCCGCGAAGTTCCGCAGATTCAGCCTGCGCTGCCCGCCGCACAACCTGTGTTCGGCCCGCCCCAACCCGCTCCTGCTCGGCCGGTGATCCAACCGGCCCTACCCACAGCCCCTGCGGCCAAGCCGGTGACGTTACCCGCAGCACCGGCCCAGCCGGTGGTGACCCCAGCAGCGCCCTCACTTCCCACACCGGAACCCGCCAAAGAAGAGCCGCGCAAACGGCGTCACGAAGAAAACCGCTGAAACCAAAGCGCGACTTGCTCGCGCTCTGGAGCGGACAGATGCAGTCCCAGCTTGGTGCGCCGCCAGAGCACATCCTCGGCGCACCGAGCCCATGTCTTCTCGATGAGGTAGTGCAGTTCGATCTCGAACACGCCTGGGGCCACTTCAGTGCCCAAATCGTCGAGGCCGGTGGCAGTGCCCAGCAAAGCTGCCACACGACTGCCGTAGGTTCTCGCCCAACGCTGCCAAAGGGCTGGGGGTAACCACGCCCAGCGCGACGGCACCACGGCAGCGTCTGGCAGTGGTGCCTCTGAGCCCGGGAGCTTGGCCTGCGCGGTCCAAGCGGGTCGGTCAGCGCCCAACACGGGGCCGAGTTGGTCTACCGCCTCTTCAGCCAAATAGCGAAACGTCGTGATCTTGCCGCCCCACACAGTGAGCAAAGGGGCGGCATCCGCACCATCCGCACCGTCCAGATCCAAGCGGTAATCGCGCGTCAACGCGCTGGCCCTGCCGTCTCGGCCGCCCGCATCCAGCAGCGGCCGCACCCCGGCGTAATGCCAGACCACCTCGTCAGGTCGCACTGGCTCACGCAGCCACACGGCCGTTTGGGCGCATAGGTAAGCGATCTCTTGCGCGCTGGCCACTTCGTGGCGACTGGCCTCATCCACCTCCACTTCAGTGGTGCCAATGAGGGTGAAATCACCCTCGTAGGGGATCATGAACAGCACCCGACCCTCGGACACTTGCAGCAGCAACGCGCGAGCGTCGGGCATGCGCCGACGAATCACGATGTGGCTGCCACGCACGCGCCGGAGTCGCTGTGATGATGGTTTGCTGAGCGGCCCCGCCAGAAAATCGGCCGCCCAAGGCCCTGCGGCATTGACCAAGACACGGGCATGCTCGGTGTGGACATCCCCATCCGCATCGCGCAACTCGACCGCCCAGCCGGTCGCCCCACCGGGCCGCCGCCTTGCTGCGGTGCAACGCACCCGCGTGCGGACCTCCGCCCCGCGCTCACGCGCATCCATCGCCACCGCCAAGACGAGCCGGGCATCGTCGGTCCAACCATCCGAATACTCAAAGCCCCGGATCAGATCGGAACGCAGGATGGCCCCCAAGGCATCCAAGCGCAGATCGACCCCACGGCAAGGAGGCAGCGCCCCACGCTTGGCCAGATGGTCATAGAACCAGAGCCCCAGACGAATCATCCACGCCGGGCGCATGGCCGGGTCGTGGGGAATCACCAAGCGCAGCGGCTGGATCAGATGCGGCGCGCTGGCCAAGAGGCGCTCGCGCTCGGCCAGCGCCTTGCGCACCAAACCAAAGTCGCCATGCTCAAGGTAACGCAGGCCGCCGTGGATCAGCTTGGTCGAGGCGGACGAGGTGTGTGCCGCCAAGTCGTCTTGCTCGACCAGCAAGACCCGCCAACCCCGGCCAGCGGCGTCACGGGCAATGCCCGCCCCATTGATGCCACCCCCAACGACCAACAGGTCCCAGGGTTGCCAAGGTTCAGCGGAGGAGCGCGCCTTGGACACCTTGCACCCAGTAATCCATCTTGAGCAGATCAGCGTCTTTCATCGTCCCGCTGGCTTGGCGCACCTTGCCGTCTTGATCAAGGATGCGTCCGGCAAACGGTTGCAAACTGCCGGCAGCAATGAAGCGCTCACGCTCTTTCACCACGCGCTGCACTTCGGGTGGCACGGCCGGCGACAGCGGCAGCATGCGCACCGCCCCAGCACGGATACCGCCGAAGAACGCCTGCGACTTCCACCGACCCGCCTGCACCGCCTTGGCTTGCTCGGTGTAGTAATTGCCCCAGTGATGCATCACACCCCCGAGTTGCATCATCGGTGCGATGTGGCGCATATCGCTGTGGTAGCTGATGAAGCGCACGCCTTTGGCTTCAGCCAACTCGGCCATCGCGGTGGTGCCGGCATGGAAGGTCAGGATATCGACGCCCTGATCCAGCAAAGCTTGGGCGGCCGTGCGCTCCTTAGCGGCGTCCATGGTCGCGTTGGTCCAGCGCACCAGCACTTGTCCTTGGGGCTGGCTCAGCCGAAAACCCAGCGTGAACGCATTGATCCCCTGAATCACTTCGGGCAGTGGCAACGAAGCCACATAGCCCACCCGGCCGCTCTTGCTCATCTGCCCAGCCAACACACCGGCCACAAAGCGGCCCTCATAAAGGCGTGCGTTGTAGCTGCTGACATTGGGGCTCAACTTGAACGGCCCGCCGAATTGCTCGAAAGCCACCGCCGGGAACTCCCGTGCCACCTTGAGCGTGGCTTCGACATAGCCCGGGCTGGTGGCGAAAATCAGCTGATGACCTTGGCGCGCCAGCTCACGCAGGGCGTTCTCGGCGGCAGGCCCTTCGGCGATGTTGTCAAGGTGCGTGGTCTGCACCGCAGCATCACCCAAGTTGCGCTCCATGATGAGCCGGCCCTGATCGTGCTGATAGGTCCAGCCCGCACTGTTGATCAAGGAGGGATAGACAAACCCAACCTTGAGCGGCTGCATCGGCCGTCCCAGCTGGCCCCAGGCTTGCGTCAGCCCCAAAGCGCCCACACCTGCCACACCCAAGCCGCGCAGCAGCTCTCTTCTGGACGTCATCTTCAGCATCAACTCGCTCCAAAAACCAAAAAGCCCGTGCAAGAAGCACAGGCTTTTGATCATACCGACCGAACTCGGCGTGAATACCGCGTTTAGTGTCCCGGTTCAACTTGCTCGTTCAACTCAGCCGCCGAGATGAAGTACCGCCCGGCCGTGTTGTAGTTGATGTGCTCTTCGTTGCGAAACATATCCGCCAGCGCCAAAAACTCTTGGGGTCCAGGGTAGAGCTGGTGGACCTGCTTGTCGTCAAAAAACTTGTAGTAAAGATAAAACTGGTTTTTCTCGACGCTGTAGCCGAGCCAGTAGTTTTCAACGCGCTTCCAAGCCATGTTTGTCTCCTTGCAAGATAAGCCCAGCCGCTCAGGCTGCTGCTCTGAGCAGATCCTACCTTGTGAGACCGAAGATTGCTGCACTAACGCAGGGCGTCAAAGGCGCTAAAACCACTGGGACGCGTGGCGTTGGCCTCAGGCACATGGCTGACCATCGCATACACATGCGCCGCCAAGGCCGTGGCCCAACGGGCGTAAAGGGCTTTGTTCGGATGGAAGCCATCCGCAGCCAGCCACTGGGACAAGTTTTCTTTCTGTGGATCGAAAGGCAACACAAAACGGCTGCGCCGCCGGGCACCGCGCACATGATCTTGCAGAGCTTCATCCAGAAGCTGTGCCGATCCACCCACCACCCAACGCATGGTCGAGGGCATAAAAGGCAGCAGATCAAGCCGGGGCGGCGCGCAATGCACCGTATGACGCACTCCAGACCGTCCCCGGGCATGGTGATGAATCGCGTTCAAGTAGCGCAACCATTGGCTCGGACTGATTTGCTCCAAGGCATCGTTGATCCCGAGGGCGGTGATCATCACATCGGCCGGCTGCAATTTAGACGCGGCCATCAAGGCCAAGGTGCCACGCGCTGACAAGCCCGTGCGGGCCACCAACTGCCACGCCACCGCTCCGCCCATATAGGGCACCAACTCGCGCGCCAAAAGCGCCGCCAAGGCATCACCCTGCTGATCGACGCCCACGCCGGCAGCGGTCGAATCCCCCACCACCAGCAAGCGCAGCTGCACCGGCCCCGCCCCAACCACCCCCATACGCTCGCCTTCCGCCTCGGGTAGACGGGGGGTCTGCCGACGCACTTGCGCCGCTTGCCACATGAGCAAGGGTGCCAACACAGCCCGCGCCGTGGCGTGGATCACCGCATTGGGCGGCTCCGCCGCGTCGGGGGGAAGTTTCTTGGCGTCCATGGTGTCCCGCTCAGCTCGCTCAGGCTGCGCGTGAGAAGTTGGGCGCACGCTTCTCAAAAAAAGCTTGAAAAGCCTCACGCGCTTCGGGGCTGCGCAGACGCTCGGCAAAAACCCGCCCTTCTTCGGCCAACGCGGCTTGCACCGCTTGGCGCTGCGGCGCACGCATCAGGCGTTTGCTGGCTTGCACAGCCGCCGACGGCAGCACATTGAAGCGCTCAGCCACACGGCGCGCGTGCAGCACCACCTCGTTGGGCGGCAAGACGGCATTCACCAACCCCAACTCTTGGGCTTCGGGAGCCGAAAAGGGGTCGCCCAGCAAGAGCTTTTCAGCCGCTCGCCCAGCCCCGATGCGCTGCGCCAAGAGCAAGCTTGAGGCGAACTCGGGCACCAAGCCAAGCGAGACAAAAGGCAGAGCCAGCCGCGCTTCGTCGCTGGCGTAGACGAAATCGCAATGCAAAAGCAGGGTGGTACCGATACCGATGGCGGCTCCCGTGACCGCAGCGATCACCGGCTTGTCGGTATCGATCAGCGCTTGCATGAAACGGTACACCGGCGACTCGGGCCCTTGGGGGGGGCGAGCCATGAAGTCTTCGAGATCGTTGCCCGAGGTGAAGATGCCGGGCTGCCCCGTGATCAGGATGGCACGCACGGCGTCGTTCGCTTGCGCGGCCACCAACCCTTGAGCCAAGGCGTCGTACATCGCCAAGGTCAGGGCGTTTTTCTTCTCGGGTCGGGCGATTTCTAGGGTGGCCACACCGTTCAAATAAGCTGTCTTGATGGTCACGGAGGGCCTTTTTCAATGTTGCGTTTCAGAGACGTTCGAAGATACCAGCTGCTCCCTGTCCTGTTCCGACACACATTGTAACGAGACCGTAGCGCCCTTGGTGACGCCGCAAGGCGTGAATCACCGTCGCGGCTCGAATCGCCCCGGTCGCCCCCAAGGGGTGTCCCAAGGCAATCGCCCCGCCCATCGGGTTGACTTTGACCGGGTTCAACCCCACGGTGTCGATCACCGCCAGCGACTGCGCCGCAAAGGCTTCGTTGAGCTCAATCCAATCGAGATCATCCAGAGCGAGACCGGCTTGCCGCAGCGCCACAGGGATGGCTTCGATGGGCCCGATGCCCATGATCTGCGGCGGCACACCTCGGCTGGCAAAGCTGACAAAGCGCGCCAAGGGTTGCAAATTGAACTGACGCAGCGCTTTGTCGCTCACCAGAATCAGGCAACCCGCACCGTCACTGGTCTGTGAGCTGTTACCTGCCGTTACCGATCCCTTGGCCGCAAACACCGGCTTGAGCTTGGCCAAGCCCGCCAAGCTGGTGTCGGCGCGTGGGCCTTCGTCGAGGCTGACCGTGCGCCGGCGCAGGTTCAGCTCGCCCGTGAGGAGGTCGGGGTGGCGCTCCACCAACTCGAAAGGCGTGATCTCATCCTTGAATTCACCCGCTTGCTGCGCCTTGAGGGCTTTCTCATGCGACGCCAAGGCAAAAGCGTCTTGGCGTTCGCGGCTCACCTTCCACTGCTGAGCCACTTTTTCAGCGGTCAGGCCCATGCCGTAGGCGATGCCGATGTTCTCGTCGCGCTCGAAGATCGCCGGGCTGAACGACGGCTTGTTGCCGCTCATCGGCACCATGCTCATGCTCTCCACCCCGCCGGCGATCATCACGTCGGCCTCGCCCACGCGGATGCGATCCGCCGCCATCTGGATCGACGTCAGGCCTGAGGCACAAAAACGGTTCACCGTCACCCCGCCCACGCTGTGCGGCAAGCCGGCCAGCAGCGCGCCAATGCGGGCGATGTTGAAGCCCTGCTCGCCCTCAGGCATGGCGCAGCCGACCACCGCGTCTTCGATGGCGGCCGGATCAAGTCCCGGGACTTGGGCCAAGGCACCGCGTATCGCCGCCATCAGCAACTCTTCGGGGCGGGTGTTGCGAAAAAAGCCCCGCCCCGAGCGGCCGATGGGGGTGCGGGTGGCGGCCACGATGTAGGCCTCTTGGATTTGCTTGGTGCTCATGTTGCTGCCTTCAAGGGGGTCCGGATCCGTTTAGTTGCGCACCGGCTTGCCGGTGGAGAGCATGCCCATGATGCGTTCTTGGGTCTTCGGGTGATCCAACAGGGCACAAAAGTGCTTGCGCTCCAGCGCCATCAAATAGTCCTCGGTCACCAGCGTGCCGGCATCGACTTCACCCCCACAAACCACGTCCGCAATGGCGCAACCGATGTGGAAGTCGTGCGCGCTGATGAAGCCGCCGTCGCGCATGCCCACCAGCAGGGTCTTGATGGTGGCGATGCCGGAGCGCCCCACCACTGGGAAGCTGCCCCGGTAAGGCGCGCGGTAGCCGCTCTGCGCCATGGCCTGCACTTGGCCCAACGCGATAAAGAGCAATTCGTCCTTGTGCGGCACGATCACATCGCTCTCTTGCACGTAACCGAGCTTGCGGCTATCGAGCGCACTGGTGCCGACCTTGGCCATGGCCGCTGCGGCAAAGCCTTCTTTGAGGAAGGTAAAAGCCTCCAGCCCCGGCACACCCGCCGAAGCCTCGGCCGCCCGCCGCGCGATATCGGTCAAGCCACCCCCGCCGGGGATCAACCCCACGCCGACCTCGACCAAGCCCATGTAGCTTTCCATCGCCACCACGCGCCGGGCGCAATGCACCGCCAGCTCGCAGCCGCCGCCCAGCGCCAGCCCACGCACCGCAGCCACCGTCGGCACACTGGCGTAACGCAGACGCAGCATCAAGTCTTGCAACTTCTTTTCTTCAGGCGCAATGCCCTTGCCGCCGCTCTTCATGAACACCGGCATCAGCGTTTCTAGATTGGCCCCGGCCGAGAACACCTCGTCGGGCGACCAAATCACCAAGCCGGCGTACTCGGCCTCAGCCAGCGCGATGGCGTGCAACAAGCCCGCTGTCACGGTGGGGCTGATCAGATGCAGCTTGGCGGTGATGCTGGCGATCAGCACCTCGCCGTCCAAAGTCCAGACCCGCACTTCATCGTTGCGAAACAGCTCCGTGCCGCTGCGCAAGGCCTCAGCCGCGCCGCTACCCAGCACCGACTCAGGAAAGAGCTGGCGCGCATACACCGGCAGCGTGGAGGGTTGCACCTCGGTGCGGCGTGCCGCGCTCCATGAGCCCTGTGGGCTGTGGACCCCGGTGCGACCGTCAAACACCCAGTCGGGCAACGGTGCAGCGCACAACGCCCGCCCGGCAGCGATGTCTTCGCTGATCCAGCCCGCCACTTGCTGCCAGCCAGCGTCCTGCCAAAGCTCAAACGGCCCTTGTTTGGACCCAAAACCCCAGCGCATGGCGAAGTCGATCTCGCGGGCGTTGTCGGCGATCTCGGCCAGATGAACAGCGGCGTAATGGAAGCCGTCGCGCAGGATGGCCCACAAAAACTGCGCTTGTGGGTGGCTCGATTCACGCAGCAGCCGCAGCCGATCGGGCGCTGGCTTTTTCAAGATGCGCTCGATGATCGGCTCGGCCTGCGCGCCCGAGGCCACGTAGCTGGCGCTGCTGGCAGCCTTGACGTCATTCACATCGAGCTGCTGGATCTCGCGCCCGACCTTGCGATAGAACCCTGCACCGCTCTTTTGACCCAAAGCCCCGGCAGCGATCAACTGCGTCACCACCGCCGGCACGGCGTAGATGGCGTGGAACGGATCGGTCTCGGGCGAGAGGTTGTCTTGCAGCGTGCGAATCACGTGCGCCATCGTGTCCAGCCCAACCACGTCAGCGGTGCGGAAGGTGCCGGAGCTGGCCCGACCCAGCTTTTTGCCGGTCAGGTCATCGACCACGTCGAAGGACAAGCCGAACTTCTGCGCCTCGATCATCGTGGCCAACATACCCGCCACGCCCACGCGGTTGGCGATGAAGTTGGGCGTGTCCTTGGCCCGCACCACACCTTTGCCGAGCGTGCGGGTGACAAAGCTTTCCAGGGCATCCAAGATGTCTGGCGCGGTGCTCGCGGTCGGAATCAACTCCACCAAGCTCATGTAGCGTGGCGGGTTGAAAAAGTGAATGCCGCAAAAACGCCCACGCAGCGCCTCGGGCAAGCCCGCACCCAGCTGAGTGATCGACAGCCCCGAGGTGTTGGAGGCCACGATGGCGTGCGGCGCGATGTGGTCGGCCACCTTGGCGTAGAGCGCCAACTTCCAGTCCATGCGCTCGGCAATCGCTTCGATCACCAGATCACACTCGGCCAAGCGGTCCAGATCGTCGTCGTAGTTGGCCGGCTCGATGCGCCCCGCCTCCTCCGCCAACCCCAGCGGCGCAGGTTTGAGCTTGCGCAGGTTGTCGATGGCGCGCAGGGCAATGCCGTTTTTCGGCCCGTCCTTGGCGGGCAGGTCAAACAGCACCACCGGCACCCGCACGTTGACCAGATGGGCCGCAATCTGCGCCCCCATCACGCCGGCACCCAGCACGGCGACTTTGCGAACATTGAAAGCCATGGGAATCACTCCACTCGAATCCAGGTTTGAGTCCGGCCCAGCATCGGCATGCCGATGTAGCCCCGCACTTCCAGTTTGCGCCCGCCGTCCACCGGCTTGAGGCGCACCTTGTAGGTCTTGCCGTTTTTGGGATCAAGGATGTCGCCACCTTCCCAAAGCGCCGGATCGTCGGCGCTTTGGCGTATATCGCGCAAGATGGTCAAGCCCATCAAGGGCAGATTTTTGCGCTCGTCATTGCACAGGTCGCAGGTCGCTTCGCGGTTCGCCCCCGGCGCCAGCAGACGCTCGATATGCCCCGTCAGCACCCCGGAGCGTTCAGTGATGCGCACCATCGACTTCTCGGTCTTGCCATCGTCATCAATGGTTTTCCACGCCCCCACCGGGGTCAGTGGTGTGGTGGTCGTTGTGGTGGTCGGTGTCGTGGCGACCATCCCGGTTTGGGCTTGGGCCAGCGTGGCTGCTCCCAGCAGGGCCGCGATCAGAAAAGCTTTCATCGTCTCTCTCCTTGGCTTGGGTCTTGGATCAGAACAAGGCTTCATCGAGCGCCATCAGCGGCTTGGCACCACTGCGAGCAGTGCGGATCAAGCTGGCCGTTTCGGGTAACAGTTTGGCAAAGTAAAAGCGCGCTGTGGCCAGTTTGGCGGTGTAGAACGGATCAGCCTCCGCACCGCTTTGCTTGCTTAATGCCTGCGCCGACAAAGCCACCTGCGCCATGCGGGCCCAGAAGTAGGCAAAGACCAAGTGCCCGCAAACCCGCAGGTAATCGACCGCCGCTGCCCCCACTTCATCGGGGTTTTGGAAGGCCCGAAAACCCAATTCGGTGGTCAGTTTGTTGACCTTGTCGCCCAGATCAGCCAGCGGGTTGATGAACTCCTGCATCGACTCGTCCACCCCGTAGGCCTCAACGAACGCCGCCACCTTGCGACCGAATTTTTTCAGTTTGGCACCGTTGTCCGCCAGCACCTTGCGCCCGAGCAAATCGAGCGACTGGATGGTGTTGGTGCCCTCGTAGATCATGTTGATGCGCGCGTCGCGCACAAACTGCTCCATGCCCCACTCGCGGATGTAGCCGTGCCCGCCATACACCTGCATGCACGCCGAGGTGGCCGACCAAGCGTTGTCGGTCAAGAACGCCTTGACGATGGGCGTGAGCAGCGCAACTTCATCGGCCGCTTCGCGGCGCACCGCTTCGTCAGGGTGATGCAGCTCGCGGTCCAGCATCAGGGTCGTGTGGATCGCCAGCGCCCGCCCGCCTTCAGCCCAAGCGCGGGCCGTCAGCAGCATCTTGCGCACATCGGGGTGGACGATGATCGGGTCGGCGGGCTTGTCCGGCGCTTTCGGGCCGGTGAGCGCGCGCATCTGGAGCCGGTCGCGGGCGTAGGCCACTGCGTTTTGATAGGCCACTTCGGTCAGGCCAAGCGACTGGCAACCCACCCCAAGGCGCGCGGCATTCATCATCACGAACATCGCCTGCAAACCCTTGTGCGGCTCACCCACCAAAGTGCCCAGCGAGCCTTCCAGCACCATGCGGGCGGTGGCGTTGCCGTGGATGCCCATCTTGTGCTCTAGGCCCCCGCAGAAGATGCCGTTCTTGGCACCGATCCCACCAGCGGCAGCGGCATCGGTCAAAAACTTCGGCACCACAAAGAGCGAAATACCTTTGGAGCCCACCGGGGCGTCCGGCAAGCGTGCCAGCACCAAATGCACGATGTTGGCCGCCAGATCGTGGTCACCGGCCGAGATAAAGATCTTTTCGCCCGTGATGCGATAGCTGCCGGCGGGCGCACCTTCGTCGGTACACGGCACGGCTTTGGTTCGCAGCAAGCCCAGATCGGTGCCGCAATGCGACTCGGTCAAGCACATGGTGCCGGTCCACTCGCCGCTGGTGAGCTTGGGCAAATAGAGTGCTTTTTGTGCGGGCGTGCCGTGGGCGTGTAGGCATTCATACGCACCATGCGACAGCCCGGGATACATCGTCCAAGCTTGATTGGCGCTGTTGAGCATCTCGTAGATGCACTGGTTGACGGTGTGCGGCAGGCCTTGTCCGCCGTATTCAGGATGCGCCGCCAGCGCAGGCCAACCGCCGGCAACGTACTGGGCATAGGCTGCTTTAAAACCCGCCGGGGCCGTCACGGCGTGCGTCTCTCGGTCCCAGTGACAACCCTCCTCGTCACCGCTTTGGTTGAGCGGGAAAACCACCTCGGCAGCAAACTTACCCCCTTCTTCCAAGACGGCATTGATGGTTTCAACATCCATGTCGGCGTGTGCGGGGAGCGCTTGCAAAGCGGGGGTCACTTCTAGCAACTCGTGCAAAACGAATTGCAGATCACGCAAGGGGGGCACGTAACGGGGCATGACAGTCTCCTGGTTTTGGTCGTGGAACGCGTGGAACAGCCTGGGGAAGCTTCAAGCCCAAACAAGGGTTTGGGTGGCATAACGTTGCAACACATGTTTAAAACCGCTGCGGGCGCGCTCCACTGCATGGCTGCTGCGCAGAAACCGTGCGTCGTGATGCAACGCGAGGATGAGCCCGTGCAGCTCAAAAAGCACTTGCTCAACATCGGTATCGGGGCGTAGATCGCCCACCTCGCAAGCCAACTCAATGGCCTTGCGCATGGCCGCGTGCCAAGCACGCACCATATCCACCAGCGCCTCGCGCACAGCACCCGGCCGGTCGTCGAACTCGACCGCGCCACTGATATAGAGGCAGCCGGCATCGACTTCGACCGAAACCCGCGCCACCCAGTGATCCAACAAGGCCATCAAGCGGGGCAAACCCCGAGGGTGTTGCATGGCCGGACGAAAGACTTCGGCTTCGAAGCGTTGGTGATAGGTCTGAATCACTGCGATCTGGAGCGCTTCGCGCGAGCCGAAATGGGCAAAAACCCCTGACTTGCTCATACCGAGGATCTCGGCCAGCACCCCAATCGACAAACCCTCCAAGCCCACGTGAGCCGCTAGGCCGAGGGCGGCATCCAAGATGGAAGCGTGCGTCTGACGCCCTTTGGGCAGGGAAAGCTGATCCACGGAAACTCCAGCACAAAACGAACGGTCGTTCTATTTTGCACTGAATCGAGCGATCCGATCACCCAGCCTCTTGAAAAGAGGCAATGCGTTCCTATAATTGGGTCTGTTAGCACTCGATGATGTCGAGTGCTAGTCGAGTTAGTCGAGTACCCGACTCAACCGGGTTCACACCCATCCCGAATTTGGAGGTTCCATGAAACTTCGTCCCCTGCATGATCGCGTGATCGTCAAGCGCCTCGAACAAGAAACCAAGACCGCCTTGGGCATCATCATCCCCGACAACGCCGCCGAAAAGCCTGATCAAGGCGAAGTGCTGGCCGTCGGTCCGGGCAAGCGCAATGACAAGGGCGAGTTCATCGTCCTGAACGTGGCTGTGGGTGATCGCGTGCTGTTTGGCAAGTACAGCGGCCAAACGGTCAAGGTCGATGGCGAAGAGCTGCTGGTGATGCGCGAAGAAGACCTCTTCGCTGTGGTCGCCAAGTAATTCACCCCCCTCACATCAAGATTTCGGAGTATTCACATGGCAGCTAAAGACGTCATTTTCGGCGCAGACGCCCGTCACCGCATGGTCGAAGGCGTGAACATCTTGGCCAATGCGGTCAAGGTCACCCTGGGCCCCAAAGGTCGTAACGTGGTTCTGGAGCGCTCGTTCGGCGCCCCCACCGTGACCAAGGACGGCGTGTCGGTCGCCAAGGAAATCGAACTGAAGGACAAGCTTCAGAACATGGGCGCGCAGATGGTCAAGGAAGTTGCTTCCAAGACGTCTGACAACGCTGGCGACGGCACCACCACCGCCACCGTGCTGGCTCAAGCCATCGTGCATGAAGGCATGAAGTACGTGGCCGCCGGCATGAACCCGATGGATCTGAAGCGCGGTATCGACAAGGCGGTCACCGCCCTGATCGCCGAGCTGAAGAAGGCCTCCAAGGCCACCACCACGACCAAAGAAATCAGCCAAGTCGGCTCGATTTCGGCCAACAGCGACGACTCGATTGGCGAAATCATCGCCAAGGCGATGGACAAAGTCGGCAAAGAAGGCGTGATCACGGTTGAAGACGGCAAGTCGCTCGACAACGAGCTCGACATCGTCGAAGGCATGCAGTTCGACCGGGGCTACCTGTCGCCCTACTTCATCAACAA
>NZ_JBYSVC010000056.1:0-16007 GCF_057922285.1 Leptothrix toolikensis (SeqCode) | reverse complement strand
CAGCAGCAGCAAATCTTGGTGAACCTGCAATTTCTAAGCTGCCTACCCGGCAGATAACGCACGTCGAATCGACAAGCCGGGCGATGCTTATTTCTAAGCTGCCTACCCGGCAGATAACAAGCAGTATTTTGAGGACATCGGGGCCTCGAATTTCTAAGCTGCCTACCCGGCAGATAACGGCGGCGGAGGTCTTGGTACTGTCGCTTTGCTTTTCTAAGCTGCCTACCCGGCAGATAACTAGCTCATATTTGCTGTTGAGTGTCGCTATAATTTCTAAGCTGCCTACCCGGCAGATAACTCGTCTCCGCTTTACATCGGGGTCTGACGCATTTTCTAAGCTGCCTACCCGGCAGATAACGCATGATCAAGCATGCCTCGTCGGATGTGCGCTTTCTAAGCTGCCTACCCGGCAGATAACCGCGATCAGATCAAGCCAGCCGCGCAGTGGTCTTTCTAAGCTGCCTACCCGGCAGATAACGGCACAGGCTTCTTCTTGATATAACTGTGCTATTTCTAAGCTGCCTACCCGGCAGATAACGACAGATAACGCGGTTTTTGGCTATCAAGAGCTTTCTAAGCTGCCTACCCGGCAGATAACATGGCAGCCTCAGCATTATTACGACGAGCAACTTTCTAAGCTGCCTACCCGGCAGATAACCTTGCGGAAGCGGGCCGAACTACGGCCCTTATTTTCTAAGCTGCCTACCCGGCAGATAACTAGACGCTTTGGCAAGCAAGTGCTTGATGCGGAACGCATTTTTGCACAAAGAGGCGCGGTGCCCAAAATTTTGGGGGCACCGCTAAGTTGTTGATTTTTAAGGAACTTGAGGGATGGGGCTGGAAAAGGGTCAGAACCAAGGCACGGTGGCGGTGGGGCTGAGGCCGTAGGCGTTGAAGGGGCCTGGTCGAGGGGAGGGCAGCAGGGGGCCGTGGTCGATGTAGAGCGGGAAGCTTTGCCCGGTGCTGGTGCTGCGCAGCGTCACGTAGGGCAAATCAAGCCATTCGGCAGCGGCGTCGGGAATGCGGGCGAGGGCGGCTTGGGGGTCCAAGCCTTGGCGGCGCATCAAACGGCGGCGCAGTCGTTCGGGGTTGCTTTGAACCTGTACACGGCGCACCACGCGGTGTTGAGCATCCGTAGGCACTGCCGTGACTGCGCCTTGTTCAACGTGGTCACGCATACCTGTGAGCCAAGAAGTTGCCATCAGCGCCTTCAAGGCGGCTTGGCTGCCATGCAGGCGTAGGCGGTGCCCCAAGTGCGGTGCTTTGGGCTCCACCCCCGGAAAACTCACCCCGATGTCTGTACTGCCCTGCGCCACCAAGGCGCGGTGCAACTTGGCAAACAGCGCATTCATCAGCTGATGGGGCGCAAATTCGGGGTCCGCCAGCAAGTCGAGATCGACGTGGTGGTCCATGGTCTTAGTCCTTGCCTGCGTCACCGAACACGCCACCGCGAATCAGCGTGGCCATCACAAAGTGCTGTTGCGCAGGCGTGGGCACTTGGTCTTTGATCAGCCAGCCGTCAAGCAAAGTGTAGAAATCAGCCTTTTCCTTGGGTTGCCGATAGGCCTTGCCTTGGGTCGTGACCGAGCCGTAGGGCTCGACTGCAATCGGTCCCAACTCGCCTTCGCCAGCGCCGGGGTACCAGGTGTCGATGGTGCGCAGAGCGTTGCCCAGTTTTTGCGAGTGCATCCCGGCGATGCCCGCCACTGTGTAGAGCGTCTTGCTCTTCTTGGTCTTTTCTTTGTCGAGGATGAGTTCCTGCGAAGGAAACACTTCTTGCCCCGCACCGGCACGCACAAAGCCGGTGATTTGCAGCAGCACATGGCGGCTGCCTGCTAGACCATCGCTGATCAGTTGGGTCAATTCGGCCAGCGCAGCGTCTGCGGTGGGGCTTGAGGCTTCAAAGTGGCGCAACGAGAGCGCCAAGGCATCAAAAATCCACGTGCGTGCCGCTTGGCCATCGACCCATTCCGACACATGAACTTCGACTTGTTCGGCCCCCACACGGTTGCGCCAGAGGAAACGGCCATTGGCCAGGTTGTGGGCATAACGCCGAGCCAACTCACCAAAGCCTTGAGCTTGGACATAGCCCGCGACCGTGCCCAGCAACTTGCGTTGGTAGTCGGCGTTGTTGCACGCCGAGGGCGTCCCCGCGCCACCCAGCACCCGCAAGGTGAAACTTGCTTTGAGCGTGTCGGCATCGCTGGGCAACATCGCCACGTCCACCGTTTGCAGGTTGGGGCTTTCGATGGCGGCATCGAGCTTGGCGGGGTCTTGATCTTTGGTCTTCAGGCGGTTCGAGATGGTGCCGCGCACCGACTTCTCCCGCACCACCACCGCTGGCCAGCCTGAGCTGGCAGCGCGTTCATTCCATGAACCCGCAAAGAACAGCGCATCCGATGGATCGAGCTTGCGCTCAAAGGCCAAGACGGAAGCTGTTTTGAGCGTTGCAGAGGTTGTAGCCATGAAAAAACTCCTTGGATTTAGTCAATGTAGGAATCGAGATCGGTCTCGGGGTTGTACGCAGCGGGCGTAGACGGGGGCTGATAAGCGTTGACGCAGCGGTACAGCCCGGTGGTGTCGTCAAAGTGGGTTCGCCACATCAGCCGGTCGATGTCTTGGATGCGGTGCGGGCTGACCCATTGGCCGATGCTGTAGACGCACTCCACAAATTGGAAAGGTACGCTGGCATCGCGCACCCCTGCCACCGTGCCGGAGGGGTGTAGCGCCGATAAAGCAGCAAAACCCACGGGGATCGGCACCAGCCAACCTTCGCGTTTATCCATGGCCCACGTCACCTGATCGGCTTCTGCGGTGGCGCGGTGGTTCAGACGGGACAGATCCAGCCAAGCATCCAGCACCGTGGCCTCGGGTTGCTGGGTTTGTAGCTCAGCAAGCCGGGTCTGCAACAGATCGTCGCGTGACACCAGGGCAAAACCGGGCAACCAGTGGCGGCTTAAACGGCGTAGGTGTTGGGTGTGTTGGGTGACCAATTGCGCACGGGGTGGGCGTTGAAAAGCACCGGGTAGCGGTGGCATCACACTGCCGCCCGCCAGGCGCATGCCGGCGACTTGTTCATGGATCTCAGCAGCCAGTCGGCGGCGTTCGGTCTCTGCGATCAGCGCAGAGTCAAGGCGCACATCAAACACCAACGTCACGTCCAGATGGACCCGGCCTTCTTCCACGATGGCGGCGGTGCTGCCGTCTTGCAACACCGGGTTGCGCGTCAGGTTGAAGCTGCGGGTGTAGCCACCATGGGCCACCTGCGGCTCAAAGCCGTGGCAGATCACACCGACACCGTGAAAGCTGATACCCGCTGCACGGCCCAGCTTGCGTTCTAGCGCCGTCATGAACCCCATGAAGGCTGTGATGGCCGGAAAGCCCCAGGTCATCGGGCTGGAAATGGCGTTGGCGTTTTGCACCCGCAAGCGCGGCAAAACCAGCAGTGCTTGGGCCTCGTTCTGTTCAGTCAGCATCGCGACCCTCCCGTTCGTCTTCTTGGATCAGCTCTTGCATCTCGTTGCGCCAGGCTATGAATTCCGGGTCACCCATGGGCAAGGGGTTGAGCAGTTGCGCGTTGAGCCAGTTGGCAAAGGCACGGCTGATGCGCTCAGCCGTGTCAGCAGGTGTGATGGGCGTGGGGCGTTCTAGGGCGGCATCCGCTTGGGCGCAACCTGCGGGGTCCAGCCAACGGGTTTCAGCGTCGCTCAAATGGCAATCGGGCGACTGGCTCCACCCCGCTGGCAGGCTGCGCAGTTCGGCCGTGAATTGCAAAAAATCATCGATCAAGGCACTGACCCATTCGTCCCGACGCTGGCGGGTGGCAAGGTTGCGTGCTGGGTCGGATTTCAAAAAAGCCAACAAAGCCTTGAGGTTTTGTTTCACCTCGGGCCGACGGCTGTAGCGGTGAAACATTGACTCTGTTTTCAGCAACGGCTGAATCTCAGCCGAGCGCCAAACGGGCGGTAGGGACGCCAGCAAGTTGTTGTTGCCGCGCCGTTCGCTGTTGAGCTGGCTGATGTTCTGCGGTTTGGTGCCCCCAAGCTGCTGAATGGCGAGTTGTGGGTATTCATGCACCGCCCGTTCGCTGAACGTACCGGCCTTTTTTGCCTCACGCGCAGCCTTGGCCGCGTCGCTAAAGCGGTCGTCTTGCAAGGTTTCATACACCCGGTGCGCCAGTGAGCTGGCGTAGAGCGGTGCCAGAAGCCGGTAACTCGCATCGTCATGCGGGTCTGTGCCCGTCAACCAGTAAAGCTGCTTGGCCAAGGTGTGGGAGCTTGGAACTTTGCATCGAAGGGTTTCTATACGGGCAAAGGCATCAAGCCATGCTTCACCTTCAGCAGGTTCGTCGCTGAAGGCTGCCATCAAGTCGGCATCTCTACGACGAACCAGATCCAGCAGCGTTTGACCGTGAAACTCCAAGGTCAAAAAGGCAAAGACATCCAAGGCTGCGGCATCGCCCGTCGCATCGTCATTAAACCGCTCACCTAGAACATGACTCCCGACGAGACCATGCCGAGACATGGTGTTCGGTGTGACGTAAAGATTCGTGGCTTCATAAACCTTTGGGTCTGGATGAACGGCTTTAACGGTGTGGGTGACCAACTGAATCCGCGACACGCGTTGCGCCGCGCTGCTCAGCCACACGCTTCGGTTGAAGCGATCACGCTTCTTTTGTCGTTCAAGGACGGTTTTTTCCTCGTCACCTTTGAGTTTCTCAAGCTGCGTATCAAGCCGCTTCGTCAAGAAGTCTTGGATGACAGTGCGCAGTTCTGCCTGCCGTTGGTGATCGGTGTTGGGCATCCAGGTTCCTCCCCGTGATTGCTAGAGTCAGCTTTATAAATCATCATGAGCGCCCTATGAAGCCTTCCATCGCCCTACAGCAGCACCGCGCTGATATTCGCGAGGTTGCCAGCCATTTCGCCGTCGCCAATCCGCGTGTCTTTGGCTCGGTCCTTCATGGGCAGGATGCCGAGGGCAGCGACCTTGATTTATTGGTGGATGCTTGGCCGGGCACCACCTTATTTGACCTTGGATGCCTTCAAGTCGCCTTGGAAGAACTGCTGGGTATTTCGGTCGATCTGTTGACCCCACAGGACTTGCCCGCCAAGTTCCGTGACAGTGTGCTGGCCGAAGCGCGACCTGTATGACCGTTTCTCACCGCTTGATCGATTACATCGATCACATGTTGGAAGCTGCTCAGCAGGCATGCATCTATCTTGAAGGGTTGAATAAGACTGACTTCCTGAGCGACAAACGTACGCAGCAAGCGGTCATTCTGAATTTGGTCATTCTGGGTGAGGCTTGTCACCAAGATCCTTCACCAGCATGAAGCCTTTGCCGTGATGCATCCGGAGGTGCCGTGGCGCAGCATGAAAGGCATGCGAAACCGTCTTGCCTGCGCTCAGGCGCGTGGCTATGAACTTGGATGACGGCTCCAGCGATGCGGCGGGGTAAGTCGCATCGCAGTCGCCTCACTTGTTCTTCGTGAACCCAAGGGCGGGGTGGAAGCGCCAGCCGTTGTCGTGGTCAGGCAGGGTCACCGTGCCGAATTTGGTGGCGCACGTTGTCAGCGGCATATCCATCTCAGCGGCCAGTGCGGTCAAGGCTTGCATGTAGTCGGTGATGCCCCAGGGGCTGATGCGTGGGCCTTCGACCTGAGTGTCAGGAATGCGGTGATTCTTGGCCTTCTCCACCTTCACCGACATGGCCTCGCCATGGCGGCCACCTTTTTTCTTCATCCACTGCACCAGCTCGTAATCGGTCTCGTCTTCCACGGGGTTCAGTGTCAGATCGACCTTGGGCACCGGGTCATGGCGGAAGGGCTGATGTTGGGGCAGAACGGCAGTGAGCAGGGCGTCTTTGGGCGGTAGTGACCACCATAGGCCTGCCTTCAAGCGCATCGTGGCTTCGATCCGAACGTGTTCGAGATCCACCAAACGATGTTTGGGTTCGGGTTTGACGGGGGCTTGAATGCGAGGGATGGCGTTGATCACATCGCGCTCGTGGGGGGCCAGCAGGGTGGTCAGGGTGTGCGAGCTCAACAGCGAGTTTTTGGTCTCAAAGCCGGGTTTGCAAAACGCGGGCTCTTGGGGTGGCTGTTGGGGTGATTGTTGGGGGTTGTGAAAATGGCGCAGGTTGCTATCAAACACCCGCAAGTTGGGTGTGAGGCATGCGCCGGAGCGATGCCGTCGCACGCGGCCAGCAAGCTGGATCAGCGAGCGCATCGAAGAGGGTTCCACCACGGCCCAGTCGTAGTCATGATCTCGGCCGACTTCGGTCACGGGTGAGCCCAGCACGATGAAGAGTTGATCGGTTTCCGGGGACGTATCGAGTCGCTGGCGGATGTCTGGCAGAGCAAACACCGCCTCAGGCTGACGGCGATTCAAGGCTTGGTCGAGTTGTTGCTCGATGGTGGAGCGGATCAACAGCGGAAACTGTGAGTGATAGGTGCAGAGATGAATGCGCAGACCCTCGGGCGCACCTTGTTGGTAAAGCGCCAGCGCCACATCCACCAGCGGCTCAATGTTGGCCATGCGGATCAGACCAAAGCTGACCCGTTTGCCGCTTTGCGGGTCGGTGCTGTGGTGCTCGCTGTGCAGCGCGAGGGCGGCCTCGCGGGCGAGTTGGGCAAAACGAGTGGCATGGTCACTGCGTTTCAAGCGGCTTAAATCCAGCGCAGCCAAGGTGCAGCGGCGGCGTACTTCGGCACTGGCGAGGCGCTGTTGCCGCTTGGCGGTAAAGCCCTGATGCGCCACGGTGAAGGCGTTCAGATCAGCGCAGTCGGTCTGAGCTTGGGTGAACTCATCCACCCACGCGCAGCAAATCTCGGGCGGACGAGCCCCAGCGTGCTCACCCCGGTTGCGCTCGAAATGTTGGCGGCCATGGTGATAAGCCTCGAACAGGCCTTGCACCAAGGCTGGGGGCAAGGTGGCTGAGGACAACAGCACCCGTGCCCCCAACAGACCAGCCCAATGCACCAGCCGTGTCAGGGCAGGCAAGTCGCTGAGGTCAAAGTCGTCCGGTTCATCCAGCACCAAGTCACTGCTCATGAGCCGCAACATGGGGGCGATTTGATGACCACCGCGTGAGCTTTCGGTGGCAGGCGTGAGGTGATCAATGGTGCAAACCAGCACCGGCGCACTCAGCATGGCGCGCACCTGCGGGTCGTGCATCACCCGTCGCAGGAGGGGATGGGTGTCGTCGTTGCCTTCAAAAACCACATGGCTGTCTTCATCCAAGAGTTTTTGACTGGAGGCGGAACCGCTGGCTTCGGCTTGCTGTTCGTGATGCTCAAACAAGGCTCTGCTGGCTGAACCCCCGACGCGGATGGCCAAGTCGTCATCGCTCAAGTTCAGCAGATCCCGAAAAGCTCGCCCGGTTTGGAGCGTCAAGGTCCGCAAACCCATGGCAAAAGCGCAGCGCATGCCTTGCTCAGGATCGGCCAGCGCGTACATGATCCGCGCATTGGCGAGGGTTTTGCCGCAGCCGGTCGAGGCCATGTTGACGATGAATGCGCCGTGTTGGCGGGAGCGCTTTTGCATGCCAGAGGCCATTTCAGCGGCCTTGTCCTGCCAACGGAAGCGTTCGTCCTGCGAGCGCTTGCGCAAGCCCTTGTGGCGCGCCAGTCGGGCCAGATGATCTTCAAAACGGGGCAGGGCCAACGTCACTTCACAGCTGTGCTGGGTGACACCCAAAAGGTGTTCGTCCAAGGTTTGATTGAACGTGCTGGACTTGCCTGAGCCGCCTTCGGTATTGGCATAGAGCGGATAGCCCGGCGTCCCCTGAATCCGTTCAGGATTCCTCTGTCCTTTGACCTGCGCTGTGAGGCTGGAGTAGTGATGGTCGGCCAGCATCAGGCACAGCCGTGAGACGTGCATCACATAGGGGTTTCCCAGCCACTCATTTGGTGCTTGAGCGTTGCTGCTGCGTAGCGCGTACAGCTTGAGCAGTCGCTGCGCCAATCGCTGTGCCCGTTTGCGCCACAGCGCGGTCGTGACCGGCAAGCCATGCTCGAAATGCCAGTACGGTGTGATGACCTTGGGATCTTGGCTGCTGGGTGTTTCGTTCCAATGGGCGTCGATCCGCAGCAGCACGTTGTCCAACCAGCTGCGTTGGAACGTTTCCCCGCTGGGCAACATGGGCAAGCGATGGTGGGTCACCACCAGCCAGCCAATCGCTTGAGCCAGTGGCGCATGGGCCAGTTTGGCAAAGGGCGCTGTGACATGGCTATCGAGTCCATCGCGTTGTAAGCGCCCCAGCCAAGCAGCATCGTCCGTGGGCTGAGGGTCCGCCAGTCGAGCCAGCCAGACCGCATCGCTGTCTTCACCCACAAAAGCCTCGAACAGGCGCAGCGAGACCCATTCATGCCGATATTGGTTGCGCTCCAAGCCCATCTCACCCCGCAAGCGCGCTTGAAAAGCGGCGCTGGCTTTGCCGAGGTCGTGCAACAAGGCGGCCAGCCCGGTCAGCAGGTGGATGTCTTCCCCACTGTGCCAGTCGTTCTCGTCCTGGCGGCGCAGGATGTTGCGGGTGGTGGTGTTGGTCGGTACCGCACCTTGGCTGCTGAAACGACTGGCATCACCCACGATCCAAAGCAGTTCGCTGTGATCCAAGCCCCGAATCCAGTGACACGCCACCGCTGTGTTTTTGCGGGCTGTTTTCTTCAGCAGTCGGCGCAGGGTGTCCAGTCCGTCTTGGGTGATGGGGGTTTGCCAAGTGCGCTCGCCGCGCCGTTCAGCAAACTGATCCAAGACGCGGCGCGTTTCCGTCAAGGCTCGCTTGTCGCACTCCGAGATGAGCAAGATGTTCATGACGTCGCCTTTTCATGGTGCTCTTGAGCCTGTCGCCCGATCTTGGTGGCCACGGCCTTCAAGGTGTCGATCATGAAATCGAGTGATTCGCTGCGGGTCAGGGTTTCGATACACGCTTGGCGAAACTCTTGCTCGCTGTCGCCGCGCATGGCTGAGATAAAGGCTTGAGGCAGGATCACCGCATCCTTGACCAGATCGGCCACATCAAACACCAATCCGCCCCGACGTGTTTTGCCATGCAAAACCGCCAAACCGTGCGGCAAACCCAGCACCCATGTGGCGGTCGCCCCCAAGCCATAGGCCAAGTAGTTGCCGTGATCAAGAAACTGGTTGGCGTTGTCGGTGCTTTGGCCGCGCTGGCTGCGCACGAACTCACCGTACTTCGTGGCTTGGCTTGCCAGCCGATAGAGCTGCTTGGTGAGGCGGCCCTCTTCGGTCAGCAAGTTCATGTGATCCGGTGCGGATGCGATGGCTTGCAATGAGGCGGTCAACAACGCATCCAATCCCGATATATCGGGTTCGAAATGTTGCGCCTTGAGCCGAGGGTTGCGGCTCCAAGACTGTCGCACTTGCTCCAGCCGAATCCGCTGAAAAGCTTTGGCCGCTTCAAGGCGCAGAGCATCGTCGAACCAAAAACGCACCCAGTGCTGGAGGTATTCCGTCGGCCGGTACTCGCTCTGGGGCGACAACCAAGCGATGTCCAGATCCATCTCGGTGCTGGCAAACAGCGGTGTACCGCCGCCGCCGCAAAACCCCACCAAAACGCCTGCTTTGGCCAATTCACGCATGGCCGCTTGGGTCAGCGAAGTGCCTGTACCCAAAAGCACGGTGGTGGTGTTAGCGATCGGAATGTTCCAGTACAGCGAGCGCTGACCTTTTTCGGTCACGTACTCGACCCGACCACCATTGACCAGCACTCGGCAATGCTCCAAGTAATAGATGTTGGCGCGCTTTGAATGCAGGATCGATTTCAGATCGCTAGGCGTGATGTCATCCATGAGAACCCTCTCCCTCAAGAAGGCCTCAAATATGCCGCAACCCCGCTGACTGATCGTTGTTCCCATCGCTTTGGGGGATCGTTTGAGCTGAATGGGGGTTACGTTTTGAGATGTGTTGTCTACTTCGGGTTGGTCAACACATCTTGAGTGAGTCCGCCATGGTCAGCACCGCTGAAGAGAAAACCGCTGAAACGGGCCAATCCAGCCAAACATCGTGGTCGGTGGGGGCCTACGGGCCGCAGGCGGGTGCGTTGTTGAGCGATTTTCAGCCGAGTTTGGCGCGTTTTGTCGAGCATGTGGTCGAGCTGTTTTACCGCCGCTTGATGACCAAGCCCGAGGCGGCAAAGGTGCTGCATTGGCTCGCCCCGGCCGAAATGAGCCATCTACGCGATGCGCAGCGGCGGCATTTGGAAGCGATTCTGGCCCCGGATTTGACCGCCGAGGAGCACCACCGCCTCGCGGTGGCTGTGGGCATGCGCCATGTGAATGTGGGCTTGTCGCTGGGTATGTTGAGCGATGCTTCGCTGCTCTATGCCCAAACCATCGGTGAAGGTTTGGTGGCCGAAGATCCTGCGGTTTTGCAGAGTCATTTGCCGTTGCATCTGGTGCTCAACCAGCGCTTTCAACACGATCTTATCGGCCAGCTCGACGCCTTTGCGCAGTGGGAACACGCCCGCTTGGCCTTGCTGGAAGATGTGGTGATGCTGGGCTACGAGGCCAGTCATGTGCTGGATTACGTTCAACAGGTGCTGGCCACGGTGCAGGATCAAGGCGAGGTGGTGGGTGTGGCGCTGGGCGGTATCCGCAACGGCACCTATCGCCATTTGCTGGCCACAGGGCAGGTGCTGTACGACGCCGAAGAGGGCGTCTATCCGACGGTGGCCGCACCTTATCTGCAACAAGCGTGGTTTGACGAAAAGCCGCTGGTCATTGCGAGTGTGGCGCAGACCGAGTTGTTGACGCCTGAGCTGCAAGCCGAGTGCGAGCGCCTAGGGGTTCGCTCGATGGGCTTGTGGCCGACCCGCAGCGCTCAGGGTGCGCCGGATGCCTGTTTGTTTGTCTTCAGCCGCTGGCCGGGCCACTTTGCCAACCCCACCCAGCAGCGCTACTGGCAACGTCTGGCCGATCAAATCGGCATGACCATGGAAGGGCTGGCGCGTCACGGTGGCAAGCGGCGGCATCGGTTGAGCGACGGGCTGCATTACCGCCACTTGCTGGCCCAAGGGCGCGTCAAGATGCATTACCAGCCCATCGTGGACCCACGCCAACAACGGGTGGTGAAGGTCGAGGCGCTGGCGCGGCTGCAAAACGGCGCTGGCGACGATGCCAGCATCATCTCGCCTGATAAGTTCTTGGCGGCCTTCGGTGCCACTCAGTTGCTCGACCTGTTTGAGGCCACCTTGGCCAAGAGCATCGAAGACATGGCGCGGCCCGAGTTGGCCGGCGTGCATGCCAGCGTGAATTTGCCCACCGAAGTGATGCGCCAAACCGACTGGCTGCTTAGCCTGCCCGAGCGCGTCGCGCGTCTGGGGGGCGACGCGCGGCGCATCGGCTTCGAGATCATCGAATCAGCCTTGACCGATGACCCGTTGATGCTCGACGCCTTGCGCGCTCTGCGTGACGCTGGCTTCTCGATCCTGCTTGACGACGTGGGCTCGGGGGAGTCTTCGCTGCTGCGGCTGGCGACCTTGCCAATCACCGGCATCAAGATTGATCAGAGCTTTGTGCGCCCGCTGCAAAGCAACTTCGACAAGCTCGATTTCATCCTCACCTTGGCCCTGCTGGCCGAGCAGCGCGGCTTGGACTGTGTGGCCGAAGGGGTCGAAACCGCCGGGATCTACGACATGCTCGGCAGCCTTGACCGGCTTTTGCTTCAGGGCTACGCCATCGCCCGGCCGATGCGCGCCGCCGATCTTGGGGCGTGGATGGAAACTTTCGAGCGCCGGCCGACACCGATCTTTCCCAACTCACTGCACGGCTGGTACAGCCGCCACGTGGCACGCTTGTTTGTGATGCGCCAAGCGCTGACGACCCTGACTGATTTGATCGACGTGAGCACCTTGTCCGATGCGACTTGCTGCCCACTGCATCCGATCCTTGCCCGTCTGGGCGGTGATGCTGAGCTGGAAGAGGCGCACATCGAATGGCACCGCGACTACGCCCGCTTTACAGCCATCGCCCGCGACGCCGTGGGCCACGATGAAGACCGCGACAAACTGCGCTTGGCCATGGATGCCTCTAAACAACGGCTGCGGCTTTTGGTGCAAAGCAAGGTCAGCGTCTGAGCCAAGCGACGGTGGCCAGGCCGAGCAGGGTCATGGTGAGGGAGCCGAAAAGGTGCAGGGCGATGGCGCTGGTGGCCCAGAGGAGACGCCCTTGTTGGAGGAGCGTGACCACCTCAGCGGAGAAGGTCGAAAAGGTGGTCAGACCGCCAAGGAAGCCGGTGATCACCAGCAAGCGCCACTCGGGGGCTAGACCGGGTTGAGTGGCAAAGACGGCCACAGCTACACCGATCAAGTAGCCGCCGATCAAATTGGCCGCCAGGGTGCCAGGGGGAACGGTGGGGAAGAGCGCGTTGAGCGCGGTGCCCAGCAACCAGCGTGATACCGCGCCGAGCGAGGCACCCACGCTGATGGCGAGGATCGAACTGAGCATCAGTTCTTGGTGGCGAGTTGGCGAACCACTGTGCCGATATGCCGCCGGTTAACCCGGCTGGACGAAGCGGCTACACGGCGCTCACGCAGATGCGCAACCCGTGCATGGCCCGTGATTTTGCCGCTGTGTTTGCGTCCACCCGCTTCGGGCATGAGATGCATGAAAGCGTTGTCGGCCAAATGCTCAGAGACGTTGTTTTCGCTGCGCAGTGCATCGCGTGCGACCAACAAGGTGGAGCCCGCTTGAATCAACATGCGCGGCGGAATGCTGTTGACTTCACGCAGTGCCGTTTCGTTCATGCCCGTGTGTTGCGCCACTTCACTCGGGGTCATCGTGCGGGGCGCAGTCCAGGCGGTCCAATGCGACAAAGCGCCTTGATAGACCACCAAATTGCGTAGAAAGCGGTCGGCATTGTCGAACGGCAGCAGCACTTGCGGCGTGCCAGCAGCCAAGATCACCGGCCGATTCAGCGAGGGATTGAGGCTTTGGAACTCGTCGCGGCTCAATTCAGCCAAACGAACCACCAAATCGACATCCATGTCACGCGTTACTGGCACGCTCAGAAAGTAGGGGTGATTCTCAAGCGCTGGCAAGCTCAAGGCGTAGCTCTGCGGCCGGTTGATCACGTTGCGAATCGCCAACAGCTTGGGCACGTAGTTGCGTGTCTCCTTGGGCATCGCCAAGCTGGCCAGATCGGTGGACCGCCCGGCCCGGCTGTTGCGCTGAAGGGCATGGCGCAGATTGCCTTCGCCCCAGTTGTAAGCCACCAAGGCGTGGGGCCACGTGCCAAATTTCTGCTTGAGCATGACCAAATAGTCGAGTGCCGCACGGGTCGAAGCCAGCACGTCACGCCGGTCGTCGCGAAACATGTTTTGCTTCAAGTCGAGATTGCGCCCGGTATGGGCCATGAATTGCCACATGCCGGTGGCTCGCGCTGAGGAGGTCGCTTGCGGGTTGAAGGCGCTCTCAATGAAAGGCAACAGGGCCAGCTCGGTGGGCATGCCCCGCTTTTGAACTTCTTCGACGATATGAAACAGATAACGCGAACCGCGCTCTAGGGCCTGCTTCAAATGATCCGCTTGGGCCGTGAAGCGTTGTTCGTGCTGCTGCACCAAACCTGTCATCCCGCCCATCGACCCCATGCCAAAGCCAGAGCGCACACGGGCCCACAAATCGGTGTGGATGCTCGGATCACTGAGATGTGGCAGGCGCTTGGGATCAATCGGGTCCACCGGGGACATGATGCCGCCCAGGGTTTCGATGGGCTCCGTGGGGGCGGACAGCAAGCCCGGGATCTCGGTGAACAGCGGGGCCAACAGCAAGGCTGGGGGCTGCTGCTGCTGCTGCGGCGGCGGCTCTAGGGTTTCTGGAGCTTCTAGGAGGGCTGGAACCGCCGCTACTACGGCATGCTCTTCGGGCCGCGCAAGCAGGGTGGGCACCGAGAGGGAAAGGACGGGGGCGGGGAGGGGAGAAACAAGACCTTCGGGATGGAAGGCGGCGTGGGCGGTGCCGAGACTGCTCAGCAGGGTGAAGACGGTGCCCAGCAAGAGGGCCAGCGGTTTAAGACGAAAGCAGGACGTCATCGGAAATGGTTCTTCCATTGGCGTAGAGCTGCGAACACTGACACTGGATCAGCGCTGTTCGCACCATGAGCCTGGGCTGCGGCGACCACGGCGGGCACGCTACAACGCAGGAACGGATTGATCTTGAGCTCGGTTTCGAGCCGGACAGGCAGGGTGCTTTCCCGTGCTGCCCGCCGCCGCTGACACAGTGCGACGTAGGTGACAAGGTGCGCATTATCGGGTTCGATAAGCTGCGCGAACCTTAAATTGGCCAAGGTGTACTCGTGGGCACAGCATATTTGCGTATCAGGAGGTAAAGCCACGAGACGCTGCAAGCTGTCGAACATCTGTGCGGGCGTGCCCTCGAACAAGCGCCCACAGCCGCCTGAAAACAGCGTGTCACCACAAAAAAGCAGGGGTGATGCATCCGGCACATCGACCACATAGGCTTGGTGATCCAAGGTGTGCCCCGGCACATCCATCACCCGCCAATCCAGCCCCAACCAGTTGAAATGCTGCCCATCCGCTGGGGTGGTGACCACGCCGGCTAAGCGCTCACGCGATGGGCCGTAGATCGGTATCTCACCCAGCGCGGCCCGCAAGCCATCCAACCCACCCATGTGATCGTTATGGTGATGCGTCACTAGAATCGCAACCAATCGCAAGGCATGCTCTTGCAGTGCGGCCAACACGGGTTCAGCCACCCCCGGATCGACCACGACAGCGTCTTGGCCGTCGTGCAGCAGCCAGATGTAGTTGTCGTCGAAAGCGGGCAGGGCAAGCAGTTTCATGCAGGAATCATGACTAAAGTCACGCCGATTATAGAGATTGACCCTTTACTGCCCCTCGGATGCCAAACCCCGCCGGGGCGCTACCTCTTGGCGTGGGAGCAAGCGTTGATGGACGATTGGGTCGGCGATCTGTTTGGTTTTCATGCCGTGCAGCTTGGCTGGCCGGCGCTTGAAGGTCTGCGGACCAACCGCATGCCCCACCGCTGGCGGGTGGATGACGAGGACAGTCCGATCAGTCGCCATGCAGCGCTGCGGGCCAACTTCGATACCCTGCCGTTCCCCTCGGCCAGCTTGGACCTGATGCTGATGCCGCACACCCTGGAGTTGGCGCGCGACCCGCACCATACCCTGCGCGAGGCTGAACGCGTGTTGATGGCTGACGGGCGACTCATCTTGATCGGCTTCAATCCAGTGGGCCTTTGGGCTTGGCAGCGCCAGCGCCCGGATGGGGTGTCTGCCGTGACACGCTCGGCTTGGATCGGTCCTCGGCGTGTCCGTGATTGGTTGCATTTGCTCGGGTTCGAGATTGAGCAAGAGCGCTTTGGCTGCTACCGGCCGCCGCTTATGAGCCAAGCCTGGTTGGATCGTTGTGCTTGGCTGGACCGGGTTGGCGCGCATGCTTGGCCGGTGCTGGGTGCCGTCTACGCCATCGAGGCGGTCAAGCGCGTGCGCGGCATGCATCTGATCCATCCACGTCGCACCACGCCTTTGCGTCCCGTGCCGGCCACCGCCACGACTTGGCGCGGCACCACCACCACCACCCCATCGACAACACCGCGACAATCTCACTCCGAACCCCACTGAGCCCCCGCGTATGACGACTTCCACCGCTGCTGCACCGACTTCGCCCCCCAAGATCGCTCGCCCCGAGGTGGTGATCTACACCGACGGTGCTTGCAAGGGCAACCCCGGCCGAGGCGGCTGGGGCGCTTGGCTTCAGAACGGGGCCCATCAAAAGGAACTGTTTGGCGGTGAGGCGCTCACCACCAACAACCGCATGGAGCTCACCGCCGTGATTGAGGCGCTGGCCAGCTTGAAGCGCAACTGCAACATCACGATCCACACCGACAGCGAGTACGTGCGCAACGGCATCATGACGTGGATCCACGGCTGGAAGAAACGCGGCTGGAAGACGGCCGACGGCAAGCCGGTGAAGAACATGGATCTGTGGCAACGCCTTGAAGCGCT
>NZ_JBYSVC010000055.1:0-16088 GCF_057922285.1 Leptothrix toolikensis (SeqCode) | reverse complement strand
CCGGTCTCGAAGCCGTTCGCGCCACCCTCCAAGCCCAGCCGCGCACGTGGCTGATCACGGGTGTGGCGGGTTTCATCGGCAGCCACTTGCTTGAAGCCCTGCTCAAGCTGGATCAGCCCGTGGTGGGCTTGGACAACTTCGCCACCGGCCATCAGCGCAACTTGGATGAAGTCCAAAGCTTGGTGAGCCCTGAGCAGTGGGCGCGGCTGCGCTTCATCCGGGGCGACATCCGTGATCTGGACACCTGCCGCCAAGCCTGTACCGGGGTCGATCTGGTGTTGCATCAGGCGGCCCTTGGCAGCGTGCCGCGTTCGGTGCAAGACCCGATCACCACCCACGACGTCAACATCAGCGGTTTTCTGAACATGCTGGTCGCTGCGCGTGACGCCAAGGTCAAGCGCTTTGTCTACGCCGCCTCCAGCTCCACCTACGGTGACCACCCCGGTTTGCCCAAGGTCGAAGAGCGCATCGGCAAGCCGCTTTCGCCCTACGCCGTGACCAAAGCGGTCAACGAGATGTACGCCGACGTCTTTGACCGCACCTACGCGCTGCAAAGCATTGGCCTGCGTTATTTCAATGTCTTCGGCCCGCGCCAAGACCCGGACGGCGCGTATGCGGCGGTGATCCCGAAGTGGATTGCGAGCCTGATCGCTGCTGAGCCGGTCTATATCAACGGCGACGGTGAAACCAGCCGCGATTTCTGCTTCATCGCCAACACCGTGCAAGCCAATTTGTTGGCGGCCTTGACCACCGATCCGGCGGCGGTCAATCAGGTCTACAACGTGGCCGTGGGCGACCGCACCACCTTGAACGAGCTTTACGGCCATTTGCGCCATGCCTTGCTGCCGCGTTTTCCGCACCTGCAAGACGTTGTGCCGCAATACCGCGAGTTCCGCGCTGGCGATGTGCGCCATTCGCTGGCTGACATCGGCAAGGCCTACAACTTGCTCGGCTACCAGCCCACGCACCGCGTTGCCGAAGGCCTCGGTCTGGCCATGACGTGGTACGTGGACCACTTGCTGCATCACGAAGTGATCTGACCGCTCATGACGACGCCCCCCGCCGCCGCGCCTGTGCCCACACCGATCTACGTCACCCAGCCTTTTCTGCCCGATCTGGCCGAGTTCCAGCCCTATTTAGAGCAGATCTGGTCGAACAAGATCCTCACCAACGGCGGGCCGTTTCATCAGCAGCTTGAAAAGGCCTTGTGTGAGCACCTTGGCGTCGAGCACATTGCCCTCTTTACCAACGGCACGTTGGCGCTGGTCACGGCCTTGCAGGCGCTGCGCATCACGGGGGAAGTGATCACCACGCCGTACTCCTTTGTGGCCACGGCGCACTCGTTGCTGTGGAACGGCATCAAGCCGGTGTTTGTCGATATCGACCCGCAAACCCTGAACCTCGACCCGCGCCGGATCGAGGCCGCCATCACGCCGCAGACCACCGCCATCTTGCCGGTGCATTGCTACGGTCACCCCTGTGATGTGGATGCCATCCAGAAGATCGCTGACAACTACAACTTGAAGGTGATCTACGACGCCGCCCACGCCTTTGGGGTGCAAACCACCCCGGGCACCAGCGTGCTGCGGTTTGGCGACTTGTCGGTGCTGAGTTTTCACGCCACCAAGGTGTTCAACACCTTTGAAGGCGGGGCCATCGTCTGCCCCGACGCCAAAACCAAGCAACGCATCGACCACCTGAAGAACTTCGGTTTTGTCGATGAAGTCACCGTGGTCGCCCCCGGCATCAACGGCAAGATGAGCGAGCTGAACGCTTCGTTTGGTTTATTGCAACTCAAGCACATCGATGTCGCCATGGCGCGCCGCGCGGCCATCGCCGCCCGCTACCGCGCTGCGCTGGCTGAGGTGCCCGGCCTGCGCTGTGTGGCTGACGCCGGTGAAGCGGTGGCGAACCACTCGTACTTCCCCATCCTGATCGAGCCCGATTTCCCGCTCAGCCGCGACGCGCTCTATCAGCGTTTGCGCGAGCACAACATCTTTGCCCGGCGCTACTTCTACCCGCTGATCTCCGACTTCCCCATGTATCGCGGCCTGCCCTCCGCCGCCCCTGGCAACCTGCCCGTGGCCAGCGAGGTCGCCCGCAAAGTGCTCTGCCTGCCGATCTATCCCGCCTTGAGCGACGCGGATCAAGACCGCGTGGTGGCGCAGATTCGCGCTTGCGCTTGATGAGGTAAGCATGAAGCTTGCTTTGATGCAGCCCTATGTTTTTCCATACATCGGCTATTACCAACTGGCGTTTTCGGTCGATGAATTTGTCTTCTATGACGATGCCAATTTCATCAAACAGGGTTTCATCAATCGCAACGCCATCTTGTTGAATTGCGCGCGCTTTGACTTCAGTCTGCCGGTGGCTTCGATCAGCAGTTTCAGAACCATTGCGCAACACAACTACACCGGCCGATTTGAGGTGTTTCTCAAGCAGATTCGCTCGGCTTACGCCAAGGCCCCGTTTTTTGAGGCCGTGTATCCGATCATTGAAGGTGTGATCAACGACCAAGACCTTGGTGTCGCCCGCAAGAATGCCCAGAGCATCACGGCGGTTTTTGATTATTTGAAGGTGCCTCGGGTCTTTTCTTTCGCCTCCGATCTGACCGTGGCTGATGATTGCCGCGCTGAAGATCGCGTGATAGAGGTTTGCCGTCAAAAAAAGGCCACCCACTATCACAACTCCATCGGTGGAAAGAGCCTGTACAGCACCGAGCATTTCCAGGCCGCAGGCATCGAACTCCGCTTTACCAAGCCGCTGCTGCCACCCTATGCCCAAGGCTCGGCCGACTTTGTGCCCTACCTCTCGATGATCGACACCTTGATGTGGTGCAGTCCCAGTCATGTGCTTGATTTGCTGGGAATTTATGAGCTTGAGTTGTCCATGAGTACGGTTGATTGACATCATGAATGGACTTCGTCAACAGATCATTGATCTTGTTCTCCGTGAGCAAGCTGCTCATACGTTAGATATATTTGTTGATGTCAATATTAATAGCTATATTGAAAAAATTGTTAACAAAGCCGAGATAAGTTGCCTCTTTGATAGAGGGTCTATTTCAGGGTTCATTGCATTTTATTGCAATGATTTTGATGCAAAGACGGCCTTCATCAGCCTTGTTTTGGTGAGTTCGCGCGCGCGTAGCCAAGGTTTAGGTTGTTTATTAGTGAGGCAAGTTTTGTGTATTGCAAAAAAAAGAGGTTTTCATACTTGTGATTTAGAGGTATTGCCTTCTAACAAAATAGCTATTAATATTTATAGGGGATTAGGTTTTTCTGTGACTGGCGAAGTTGGTGGTAAATGGCAAATGCGGTGTGATTTGACTCAATATTGATATAACAAGGACATATTTTTGGGATTCAAGCGCAACGTCCTCGCCAGCTACGCCAGCCAGATCTACGTCACGTTGATCGGCATCGTGATCGTGCCGGTCTACATCCAGTTCATGGGTGCTGAGGCCTATGGGTTGATTGGCTTTTATGCGATGTTGCAGGCGTGGTTTTTGCTGCTCGATATGGGCCTGGCACCCACGATGTCGCGTGAGACGGCGCGTTTTGCCGGTGGGGCGATGGACGCCTTGCAGTTGCGGCAGTTGTTGCGCGCGCTGGAAGGTGTTTTCTATGCCGTGGGCTTGCTTGGGGCGCTGGCGCTGATGGTGGGGGCCGACGCCATCGCGGCGCGCTGGCTCAAGGTGGAGCATTTGCCGCTGGATCAGGTGCGGCTGGCGATTGAGTTGATGGCGGCCATCATCGGCCTGCGTTGGGTGGCCGGTTTGTATCGCGGCGCGATTGGGGGCTTTGAGCAGCAAGTTTGGCTGGGTCAGTTGAACGCCGCCATGGCCACCGCGCGTTTTGTCTTGGTGTTGCCCGTCTTTTATCTGTGGGGCACCACGCCAGCGCATTTCTTCGGCTATCAGCTCGTGGTGGCCTGTGTGGAAACGGCGGTGCTGGCCGTCAAAACCTATCGCTTGATGCCGGCGTTGCCTTCGGGATCACGCGTAGGTTGGTCGTGGGCACCCTTGCGCGGCGTGCTCAAGTTTTCGCTCAGCATCGCTTTCACCAGTGCGGTGTGGGTGTTTGTGACGCAGACCGACAAGCTGGTGCTCTCCAAACTCTTGCCCTTGGGCGAATACGCTTATTTCACCTTGGCGGTGTTGGTGGCGGGTGGTGTGTCGATCGTCAGCGGCCCGATCAGCACCGCGCTTTTGCCGCGCCTGAGTCGGCTGCAAGCGCAGCACGACGAGCAAGGCTTGATCGACCTTTACCGCAAGGCCACGCAGTGGGTGGCGGTGATTGCGCTGCCGGTGGCCCTGATGCTGGCTTGTTTTGCCGAGCCGCTGCTCTGGGCCTGGACCGGCAACGCCACCACCGCCGCGCACGCCGCACCCATCCTGCGCCTTTACGCCTTGGGCAACGGCATCTTGGCGCTGGGCGCTTTTCCCTATTACCTCCAGTTCGCCAAGGGCGATGTGCGCCTGCACCTGCTTGGCAACGTGCTCTTCGTGGTGGTGCTGATCCCCACCGTGATTTGGGCGACGCTTAACTTTGGTGCCACCGGCGCCGGTTGGGCTTGGCTGAGCGCCAACGCCGCCTATTTCCTCTTCTGGGTGCCCTTGGTTCACCGACGTTTTGCGCCGGGACTGCATGGGCGCTGGCTTTTTCAAGATGTCGGCCCTGTGGCCTTGGTCACAGCGGTTGCCGCCCTGTCGGCCATGGCCGTTCTGATTCCTCCCGCATCCCGTCTCGGGCTGGTGGCGCTTTTGCTGCTCATCGGCATGGCAGTGATGACCTTCGCCGCCCTCAGTTCCGCCCCATGCCGAGGCTTCATCCGCCAAAAATGGCTGGCCCGAACCCTTTGACTGCTTCCCCATGACCCCCACGACACCCTCATCCCCAGAAACCCCGCACCCGAAGGTTTCAGTGTGCGTTGTGACGTATAACCAAGAAAAATACATCGCCCAATGCCTGCAAAGTTTGGTCGATCAGGAAACAGATTTCCCATTTGAAATCATTGTGGGTGATGATTGTTCGACGGATGGGACTCGCGGTATAGTGAGCGATTTTTCAAAAAAATACTCACATATTGTTAGGCCTGTTTTTCATGAAAAAAATATAGGACCATCTTGCAACTATTTTAGTGTTCATGGCTTGGCCAAAGGAGAATACGTTGCTCATTTGGATGGCGATGATTTTTCTATGCCTGGAAAATTACAAGTTCAATCAGACTACTTGGATGCTAATAATAGTTGCCAGATTGTCTGGCATAGAATGGGTATTCTAAATAACATGACTGGCTGCATGCATTATCAAGAGTATAATTATGATTTGCTTGCCGAAAAAATGATTTGTATAAATGATTTAATATCGAATATTACTGCTGGAATACACAGCTCAAAAATGTATAGGCGGTGCCGTAATAGCATCGGCGTTAATATAGATGCGCTTGATTTTTCAGAGAATATTATGCATTTGGCATATAATCACGGATACGCTGCATTTATTCCATCTGGTGTTTATGGCGTGTATCGTATTGATTCTGGCATAAGTCGAAATCGTGGCAGTATACGTATAAAAATATATAAATGGCTTATGTTTTTTTACGATGAGAGTATTGGTGATAAAAAAGTTATTGCTGCAAAGACCCTTCTCTTGGTATTGTCTGATGTTAAGCATAAATCCAGTAGTCTGAGCTTTGGCTTGAGTGTTCTTGTTCGTATGATTGGGAGTATTTCCTTGAGTGAAATAATAAATTGCCGAAATAATAAATTGCCTTTGTCTTTGGCGAATTCAAATGATTAATTGCGGTGGTTTGTCATGATTTATTTGTTATTTAATCATACCAAGCAAATGTTGGCTCTAATTGTGATTGGTCAAGTAATGCTCCGAGTTCCTTTTTGTGGGAGTTTTTTATCGAGATTTTTTGAGTATGTCATTCGGGTGCTGTTTGCTAGCGATATATCTTGCAAAGCGAAAATACCTCGCGATGTTATTTTTGTTCATGGCCATGATATTGTTATTGGGGCTGATGTTGTAATTGGGCGAGGTTGTAAAATATTTAATGGTGTTACTCTGGGTAATAAAGACACAGAAACAACTTTTAATTCGCAGCCTGTTGTTGGTAATTTTTGTGTTTTATCGACGGGTGCAAAAATACTTGGCGGCGTGAAAATAGGTGATCGATCTATTGTCGGAGCCAATGCTGTCGTGATTCGTGATGTTCCGCCTGATTCTATTGCTGTCGGTGTTCCTGCAAAGAATAAGCCTCGTCATACGCAGCGGTGATAAGTCATGGGCTATACATACCTACTTATTCCTTTTTTCATGTATTTTGTGCCAAATATGTTGGCCTTTATTGGTATTTTATATTTTGATTTTATGTTGGTCGATATGGTGCCAGTGATGGTGTCGGCTTCTTATTATGAGGTTGTTGGATGTTTTTTGTTGCTAGTAGGTTCGCTTATTGCGATTGTTGTGCTGGCTAAGATTTTTGAAAAATATTTTGTAGATGGATCGGATTGCCAATCAAAACCGCCTAAGTTATTTGGTTATATTGTTTTTTTTATTCAGCTTTGTACTTTTCTTGTTGCTCTATTTTTGGGCTACGGTCGTGCTGGATCTAAGGGGGGTGACGCCAATGTAATTGTTACCATTGTTAGTTATTTGCATGCCGATATATTTTTTATGCTTTATTATGCGCATGCGAGGGCGAGTGCCTTCCCAAAATATAATTTAATTTTGTTTGTTGTAAGTAATGTGCTGCGTGGTTGGGGTGGTGTTTGGTTGATCTTGTTCTTGATTGAATCGTTTTATTTTCTTCGTGGTAGTAATGTTTGGCGTGCATATTATAAAATAATGCTTGTTTCCTTGATTGGTTTAGCTGCGTTTCCTTTTGCAAACAGCATCAGGGAGCAGGCTCGCGGCGCTGAAGTTGGCGAGTTGTTGTATTTTGAGTCTTACATAAAGCTTTTTAATAGAATGCAGCATGTGTCAAATGTTGTTTTGATTTCCCAAGAGTCTGAAGATGTTTTAAATGACATTCAGTCAGGAATTATTGTTCCTTGGTATATTAATAATCCTATTTTTATGAGGCTAATTCCGGGTAAGTATGGCGAGATGGAATCACTTCAGAAATACATTGCGTCTAGATATCTTGTTGATTTTAGTAAAATCGGCGATGGATATTATGTTGATGATCTTTCTTGGTATACAAATACAGGGTTTTCTGGTTGGATTTTCTTGATGAATTGGTATGTTGTTCCTGTTTATGTGATCTATGTTTTGTTTATGATGTGGTTGCCATATTGGGCCGTTGGTAGATTTATAGGTGTGATGTCTATAGTGCCGGTATTGCATCTGGCCTCATTTTTGTATGTGTTCCACGGATGGATGGATGTTCAGTTCACCTTTGTTGTTTCTGTGTTGGTTTATGTGTTTCTTTATAAATTTCTTGTTCCGCAGAATTTTATTTCCCAAGAAAAGACAACTTGAATGGCTTTGAAAATCATCTTCCTCATCAGTTCCCTTAGCTCCGGTGGTGCCGAACGTGTGGCGGCCACGCTTTGTAATGCGTGGGCACAAAGGGGGGATGAGGTGACGTTGGTGCCGACGTTTTCCGGGGGCGGGAAGCCGTTCTATCAGTTGCATCCTGATATTGATTTGATCTATTTGTCAGAGCGGGTTGGGGTTGTTCAAGGTGGGGGCAAAAGGTATGGGGCGCGGTTGAAGGCGTTGCGGCAGATGGTGAAAGAGAAAAAACCGGATGTGGTGGTTTCTTTTTTGCCGAATGTGAATATTGCCGCCTTGGCTGCGACCGCTTTTACGGGCGTGCCATGCATCGTTTGCGAGCGCAGTGATCCGTCGATTCAGCCGGTGGGGTGGGTTTGGAAAATGGCGTGCCAGTGGTTTTATCGGCATGCCGATTGGGTCACCGTGCAAACCGAGGCGGTGCAGGCCAGCATCCATCAGGTTTATGGCGGCTTGGAGCGGGTGGCCGTGGTGCCGAACCCCTTGCCCATGGATGTTCTGGGCTGGCAGGCCAACCACTTGGAGCAAGAAAACACCGGCCGTAAAACCTTGCTGAGCCTTGGACGACTTTCAGAAGAAAAGCAGGTGGGTCGGATCATCGACGCCTTTGCCACGTTGGCGCCTAAGTTTCCGGACTGGGATCTGGCGATCTACGGCGAAGGCCCGCAACGCGCCAAGCTAGAGGCGCAGATCGTGCATTTGGGGCTGGGGCAGCGCGTTTTTCTGCGTGGCAGCACCCATGCCCCTTGGCAAGTGATGAGCGAGGCCGATGCCTTTGTCATGGCGTCGCGTTTTGAGGGCTTTCCCAATGCGCTGCTCGAAGCCATGGGCGTGGGCTTGCCCTGTGTCAGCACCGATTGCCCCAGCGGCCCATACGAGATGAGTCGCGGCGGGATCGATGCTTTGTTGGTCGGGCTGCGTGACCGCGATGCCTTGCGCCGTGCTTTGGCGCAGTTGATGGGTGATGCCGCTTTGCGCCACAACTTGGGCCGCCATGCGCGCGCCTCGGTGATCGACCGCTATGCCTTGGAAGCGGTGCTCAAGGTGTGGGACGGCTTGTTTGCTGCGGTGCGAGCGTGAAGGTCCTCCACGTCATCATCGGCTTGGGTCGCGGCGGGGCAGAAATGATGCTCAAGCGGCTCGTGCAAGCCCATCAAGGCAACACGAGCTATCAGCACGAGGTCATCTCGCTCACCACTATGGGCGTCTACGGTGATGTGCTGCAAGCCATGGGGGTGCCGGTGTATGCCTTGGGGTTGCGCAGTGCTTTCGGGGTGCCGCGTGTACTTTGGGCCTTGCAGCGCCTGATCCGGCAGATCCAGCCCGATGTGGTGCAAACGTGGATGTATCACGCCGATTTTCTGGGGGGCTTGGCGGCCAAGATGGCCGGTGGAGTGCCGGTGATCTGGGGCATTCATTCGCTGGACCTGAAACGCAGCGGCTCACACCCAACCCGGGTGGTGCAAAAGCTGTGCGCCTGGAGTTCGTCTTGGCTGCCGAGCCGCATCCTATGTGTGGCTGAAGCCTCGCGCCGGGTGCATGTGGCGCGAGGCTATGACGCGGCGCGTATCACGGTGATTCCGAACGGTTTTGACACCGATGTCGCACCGATCGCCGCAGAGACCGCCGCCTTGCGCGCTGAGCTGGGCATGGCGGTGGGCCAGGTGTTGATCGGCTGCGTCGGGCGTTTCAACCCCGCCAAAGACCACCGCAATTTTGTCGAAGCTGCTGCGCGGGTGGCCGAGTGTCGGCCCGAGGTGCGCTTTCTGATGGTGGGTACCGGGTTGGACAAAGACAACGCCATCTTGTGGTCTTGGATTGCGGTGACGGGGTGCGCGGAACGCTTTGTTTTGCTGGGTGAACGCAGCGATGTGCCGCGCTTGCTGGCGGCCATGGATGTGTTTTGTTCCTCCTCGCGCACCGAAGCTTTCCCCCTTGTGGTGGGCGAGGCCATGGTGATGGCGCGTCCCAGCGTAGTCACCGATGTGGGCGATACCGCCTTGCTGGTGGGCGACACCGCACGGGTCGTCGAGCGCGAAAACCCGCAAGCCTTGGCGCAAGGTTTGCTCGATCTGCTGGCGATGAGTGCCGAGGACCGCGCGGCCATGGGTGGCCGAGCGCATGCTCGGGTGCAGAGCGAGTTTTCCATGCAGCGGGCGCGCGAACGTACTGAAGCGGTGTACGCCCAAGTTGTGGCGTCAACCAAGAAGGGATCAACCTGATGTGCGGATTGACAGGTTTTTTGTCCTTGGGCGATATCGGTCCGCGCCTGGATGCTGAGGCGTTGCTGCGGCGGATGGCGGGGGCGTTGCGGCATCGGGGGCCGGACAGTGCCGGGGTGTGGTCGGATCGGGAGGCGGGCATCGGCTTGGGGCACCGGCGCTTAGCCATCGTTGATTTGAGCGAAGCCGGCCATCAGCCCATGAGATCGGCCAGCGGGCGCTACGTGATCGCGTTCAACGGCGAGATCTACAACCACACCCAACTGCGCGCTGAGCTGGCGCAGCTTGGGCAAGCCCCGGCTTGGCGCGGGCATTCGGACACCGAAACCTTGTTGGCCGGCTTCGAGACGTGGGGTTTTGAAGCGACCTTGAAGCGCACTGTGGGCATGTTTGCCATCGCGCTTTGGGATCGCCAAGAGCGCACCTTGAGCTTGGCGCGCGACCGCATGGGTGAAAAGCCGCTTTACTGGGGTTGGCAGGGCGGGGTGGGCAGCCACGCGCGCACCTTGTTGTTTGGCTCAGAACTCAAGGCGCTGCGCGCTCATCCGGCCTTTGCGGCGGTGGTGGACCGCGACGCGCTCACGTTGCTGCTGCGCCACAACTACATCGGCGCGCCGCATGCCATTTATCAAGGCATCCACAAACTGGAGCCGGGCTGCTGGTTGCAGGTGTCGCAGGCCCAGCCTGAGCCGCAGATCCACGCGTACTGGTCGGCGCTTGAGGTGGCGTTGCAGGGTCATGCCGAGCCCTTTGTGGGTAGCGAGTTGGATGCGGTGGATCGCTTGGAAGCGCTGCTCAAAGACGCCGTGGGCCAGCAGATGATGGCTGACGTGCCGCTGGGGGCTTTTTTGTCGGGCGGCATCGACTCCTCCGCTGTGGTGGCCTTGATGCAAGTGCAGTCGAGCCGCCCGGTCAAAACCTTCACCATCGGTTTTCATGAGCCGGGCTACAACGAGGCTGAGCACGCCAAAGCGGTGGCGCAGCACTTGGGTACTGAACACACCGAGCTCTACATCGAGCCCGAGCAAGCTTTGGCGGTGATCCCGGATCTGCCCAAGCTCTATGACGAGCCGTTTGCTGATTCGTCACAGATCCCGACTTTTTTGGTCTCGCAACTGGCGCGCCAGCACGTCACGGTGTCGCTCTCGGGCGACGGCGGTGATGAGCTGTTTTGCGGCTACGAGCGCTATCGCTTGGCGCACAAGCTCTGGCATCGCATGTCCAAGGTGCCCCGGCCGCTGCGCCATTTGGCCTCGTCGGCGTTGCAGCTGCTCTCGCCCGATCAGTGGAATCGGTTGATTGATCTGGTGGAGTCGAGCTTGCCGGCCAAGCACCGACACCCGATTCTGGGCGACAAGATCTACAAGGGCGCGGGTTTGCTGGGCAGCGCGCATTTTGGCGATCTGTACCGTGGCTTGATTAGTCACTGGCCCGATCCGGCCAAAGTGGTGCTGGGCTCCAGCGAGCCGACCACCATCTTGAGCGAATGCTCGGCCAGCTTGATGCCGGGCTTGAGCGAGGTCGAACGCATGATGGTGCTCGATCAGCTCAGCTACTTGCCGGGCGACATCTTGACCAAGGTGGACCGCGCGGCGATGGGCGTGTCGCTCGAATCACGCGTGCCGATGCTCGATCACCGCGTGGTCGAATTTGCCGCTTGCTTGCCGCAGGCCCTCAAATTGCACGCCGGGGTGACCAAGTGGCCGCTGCGCCAAGTGCTCTATCGCCATGTGCCCCAAGCCCTGATCGACCGCCCGAAGATGGGCTTTGCCATCCCGCTCAAGGGTTGGCTGCGCGCCCCGCTCAAAGACTGGGCCGAAGCCTTGCTGGACCCAGCCCGCTTGGCGCGCGAAGGCTACTTTGACGTGGCAGCGGTGCGTAGCAAATGGGACGACCATGTCCACGGTCGGCGCGATTGGCAAGCGCATGTGTGGGACGTGCTGATGTTCCAAGCTTGGTTGGATGAGCAAGCGCGCAAGGACCCCGCATGAAGATCGCTGTGGTGGCCAACACGGCTTGGTACGTGGCCAACTTCCGCCTCAACCTGATGCGGGCGCTGCGCCATGCCGGGCACGAGGTGATCGCCATCGCTCCGCCCGATGTCGCCCCGGCGCAAGATAGTGCGCGCATCACCGCTGCGGGTTTCAAGCACTGCGTTTGGCCGCTTTCCGGTCGGGGCAAGAACCCGTGGGCCGAGTTGGGCGCAGTGCTGGGCTTGCGGCGTTGGCTGAAAGACGAGGGCGTCGATGTGGTGTTGTCCTACACCCCCAAGGGCAACATCTACAGCGCCTTGGCCCGGACGTGTCTGCCATGCCGGCAGATCGCCAATGTTTCAGGCTTGGGCAGTTCGTTTATCGCCGGCAACTTGCTCACCAAAGTCGTGCTGGCGCTGTATCGGCTGACGTTTGCGCGCATCGACTGGGTGTTTTTTCAGAACGAGGATGACCGGCAGATTTTTCTCCAAGCCGGCTTGGTGCTTGAGGCCAAAAGCGAGCGCATTCCGGGCTCGGGTGTCGATTTGCAGCACTTTCAGCCCACACCGTTGCCGGCGGTTGCCCCGGCTGCGGGCCGCCCCGAGCCCCGCACCTTCTTGCTGATCGCTCGGTTACTGGGCGACAAGGGCGTGCGTGAATTTGTCGAAGCCGCGCGCATGGTGCGCGAGGATCTGCCGCAAATGCGTTTTCAGCTGCTGGGTTTGGCGGCGGCCGACAACCCGACGGCGATCCGTGGTGATGAGCTGGCCGCTTGGCTGGCCGAAGGGGTGGTGAGCTATTTGGGCCATCACGGCGATGTGCGGCCTTTTATTGCTGAGGCCCATTGCGTGGTGCTGCCGTCCTACCGCGAGGGCGTGCCGCGCACTTTGCTTGAAGCCGGTGCCATGGGCCGCCCCCTGATCGCCACCGACGTGCCCGGTTGCCGCGACACCATCACGCCCGGCCGCAACGGCTGGCTCTGCCCGGCCCGCGACGCCGGTGCCCTGGCCGATGCCCTGACCCGCATGGCCCTGCTGCCGCGTGCGGCGCTGGAAGCTATGGGCGCGCAATCTGCGTTCAAGATGCAGCGCGAGTTCTCGGAAGAACAGGTGATTGGGCGCTATCTGGAGCGGGTGGGGCGGGTTTGATGAAGTCCGCTCACAGAGGATGAGTCAGATCTGAGATCACGCGCTCAAAAACAGGCCTTAGGCGCGCACTGCCGGTCAGTGTCAGGTGGCTTTGATCAAAGTAAAGCGGATGGCCGGTTGGATCCGTAAGCAAGCACTGCGGCTGGCAAAACGATGCGACCACGTCGTAGACCTTGAGCGCATGGGGTGGGCTGAGCCGTGCGTGATTGAACGCCACGTAGTGGTCGGCCGTCTGCGTGGGTAGGGGCGTGCCCTCTTTCAGGTGCGACCACAACGCTTTGGGAATGTGCTGATCCCACACGGGCACCGGCATGATGAACGACACCGATAGGCCTTGAGCTTGCGCCAGCGCCACCAGCTTTTCGATCACGTTGGCTTGGATGCTTCCGGGCGAATAATGCAGCACCAGCGCATCGACCTTGCGGCGCTGAGCTTCTTGAATCAGGCCTTCCGGGCTGATGCCGCCGTCCATCAGGGGGGTGTTTTCCACCATGAAGCGAACGGCGATATGACTGTTTTGCGCTACATGGGCAAAAATCGTTTTGATTGAATCGGCATGGCTGTTGCCGACCAGAAGAATGGTTCGGCTGGGATGATCAAAATGGGGGGTTATTTCACATGATTTCGCCGAAGGCTCAAGCAGGCGAATCATTTTTCCGCATCGATAGGTAGATCGATCTGCCCATGCTTGATAAATAACCTTGTATTCTTTTGGCGTGATGAATGCTTGAATCCATGTGCCTACGGGGTACAAAAGGAAGATACCGGCGATGGCAAGCGTGGCCCGCTTGAAAAGGTGGGTTGACTGCGTATATTTTTGCTTCTCAACGCCGAAGAAAAGCAGGGCCGATGCCGCCATGATGAGGCCGGCCAGCATCACGCTTTGAAGCATGCTATGGGGTTTTAAAACTGTCCCTGAAAAAGGCAGGTATAAAACCATAACAATGATCGGGAAGTGAACCAAGTAAATCGAGTACGAATAGGTACCTATTTTCTCAAGTATCGTGCCGAGCCAAGATTGCTCGAAAAACATAGGTAAACCCAGCGTCAAGATGACCCCAGTGGTGGCGCAGAGCGCAAGGGCATGCAGTCCTGGGTGGCCGTTGATGACGCTGAGCGATTGACCGTTGATGGGGAGCCATGGCAAGGTCAACAGCAAAGCCAGCGCCAAGCATTTCGCCCCATGAGACCCCACCAACCCTCCTGTGGCTTGGATCGGCCTTCGGTTCAGCAAGAAATGTGCGGCACCATAACCAATAAGAAATTCCCAGAGCCTGAAAGGCATCCAGAAAAAAGCTGTTTTGGTGGATAAGCCCACCATCACGAAGCAGCCGATCAAAGACAGCGTAAAAACAATACCATAACCAAACTTGCTTTTCTTGATGATTCCATAAACCAGCGGAATCAATACATAGAATTGGATTTCTACGCCCAACGACCAAAGATGCAGCAAGGGCTTGAAGGCTGCTTTGTCAAAATAAGAATTTTCGAGCCAAAAGCCAATATTAGATAAAAATAAAGTCGCAAAAAGAGACTGATCAGCAACCTGTTGATGGTCAGTGGGTATGGTCCAAGATATACTTATCACCAGTGTTGCCAAGACAACGGCAAAGTATGCTGGGAGCAGCCGTTTAGCGCGGCGGAGAAAGAAGCCTATTTTGTCATTCGGGTCATACATCAGAGCCATCAAATAGCCGCTGATGACAAAAAAGACATCGACCCCGAGGAAGCCGCTCTGAAATCCTGGTATGTCAAGGTGAAAGAAAACAACCAGCAAAACAGAAATCCCTCGCAGGATTTGAATGTCTTTCCTGTACAGCATATCGAGTCGGAGCCGATCAAGAAGAACGTCGCCAACGCAGCTTTTTCAGCTTCTCAGCAAACACCGGGTCGCGCTCGCGGGCGTTGCGCAGGGCTTGGCGGATCAGGACGAAAGCGGTGCAGAGGATGAGGCTCAGCACCCCTGCCAGCACGGTCATCATGCCGCGCTTGGGGCTGGACTTCCATTCGGGCAGGGTGGCTTTGTCCACCACTTGGATGGTGGCACCGTCCTTGGCTTCGTCGGCCTTGGCCATTTCAAATTGGCGGGCCAGCAGCTCAAAGAGGGTTTCTTGGTACTTGAACTCGCGATAGCGCGTCACGTACTCCGAGCCCGAACCTTGGGCGCTTTTGGGATCGTTTTGTTCGGCTTTGGCCAGTTGGGCGCGTACCGAGGCCAGCTCCAACTGGGCTTGTTTGAGCTCGGCGCTGTCGGCCGTGAATTGACCGCGCATCACCGCGACCTTGACCTCGGCTGAGGCCACTTGGGCCTTGATTTGGGCGAGCACCGCCACCGCTGCATCGGGGCTGGTTTTGAGCACGCTCTCGCTCACCCCGCTTTGGCGCAGGGCCACTTCGGCTTTGATGAGCTGCTCTTTGGCCTCTTTCAGTTGGGTTTCGAAGAAGAGGCGTCGTTGCGCGGCTTCGGTCACCGCCAGGGTTTTGCTGAGCTTTTGCAGCTCGTCGATGTAGGCATCCGCCATGGCGGCTGCGGTGGCCGGGTCGGTGTCTTCAACGCTGATGCTGATCAGGCCATCTTTGCCGGACTTGATCTGCGTGAGTCCCTCCAAGGTCTGGCGCGCTTGGAATTGGTACGTGGCCACGTAGCGCTCGCGCAGATGAAAGCGCGCCACCATGCCGTCTTGCACGGTGCGGCTTTTGAGCAGACCGATCCATTGATCGGCCGGGTTTTTCAGCCCGGCGATGGCTCCTGCCGCCCCGCCCAAGCCACCGCCCAAGCCACCGAGCGAACCCAGCAGGGCCGCAGCCCCGCTTTGCTGTTGCTGCGGCAACATGATTTGGGTGGTGGCCGAAAATTTGGGCGGGATCAAAAAACTCAGGCCCAGCACCAAGAGCGCGACGCCCAGCGGCAAGCCCAGCACGAGCCAGCGGTGGGCAAACAACACCAAGGCGAGGTCAAGCAGGGAGACTTCTGCGCTGTCTTGCGGGCTCGGGTCGAGGGGGGTCGGGTCTTGGCTCATCGTCTCAAGGTGTTGATGGCGGCGGCGGTCAGACCAAACTGGTACAGCACTTGGCTCCAGTCCTTCAGACCCCGGGTGACGGCGGTCCAGAAGGTTTCGCGGTCGGTCTTTTCAGGCACGACCACCGTGTCGCCGGGCATCAGTTTCAGGTTGTCGAGCGAGGCATCGAACCAGCCACGATGCGCGTGGTTGTGCT